>JAICIT010000320.1 GCA_025960445.1 Bradyrhizobium sp.
GATATCTCTCCCGCCAACGGCGCGTATTTCATGAAGCCGCTGATAGCTGCGATGGCGCTCGATCTCGATCACACCGTTCAATCGCGCGCAGCTAAGTCTTCATGAGTTGAAGCTCGGGTTTTCGCGTATAGAAGCCGCGGCAAAAATACCGGCCCGTGACACATAGCCTCATTGGTAGCCCGGACGTTGCTATCCACGCATCGCTCTATTCCTGCAAGCAAATCAAGCCATGTGGCCGCAGCCGCTCCGGCTGTATCCGTAGCCTAGCGGACTTGCGGGTTTGCGAGCGTTGGCCCACAATCGTTGTCGGTTAAAGGGCCGCGGGATTACGGAAATCTGAGCCATTCCAGCGCCCGGGCCCTCCGACAACACTCAAGAAACGCAAACTCAGGGAGGAATGATATGCGTAAACTCGTGATAGCTGCGGCCTTCGCGCTGCCGATGTTCGGCGGAGCGGCAATGGCGCAGGAGACGGTAAAAATCGGTTATATCGATCCGTTGTCAGGTGGCGGCGCCAGCGTCGGCGAAGTTGGCCTGAAGACATTTCAGTTTCTTGCCGACGAACTCAATGCAAAGGGCGGCATCCAGGGCAAGAAAGTCGAAATCGTCCCGTTCGACAACAAAACCAATCCACAGGAAAGCCTGATCCAGGCGCAAAAGGCGATCGACAGCGGTGTGCGATTCCTCACCCAGGGTAACGGCTCGTCGGTCGCCGGCGCGTTGTCCGACTTCGTCACCAAATACAATGAGCGCAATCCCGGCAAGGAAGTTCTTTACTTCAACTACGCCGCGGTCGATCCCGTCCTGACCAACGCAAAATGCAGCTTCTGGCATTTCCGCTGGGATGCGAACTCCGACATCAAGATGGAGGCGCTGACCAATTACATGAAGACGGTGCCTTCGATCAAAAATGTTTATCTGATCAACCAGGATTACTCGTTCGGTGAATCCGTTCGGTCCAGCGCCAAGGCCATGCTGGCCGCCAAGCGCCCGGACATCAAAATCGTCGGTGACGAACTTCACCCGCTGCTGAAGATCACGGATTTCGCGCCGTATATCGCCAAGATCAAGGCATCCGGCGCCGATACGGTCGTAACCGGCAACTGGGGTCAGGATTTCGCGCTGCTGCTGAAAGCGGCCGCCGACGCCGGCCTGAAAGTGAACTGGTATACCTATTATGCCGGCGGCACCGGCGGCCCGACCGCGGTCAAGCAGGCCAACCTCAATCATCAGGTATTCCAGGTCGGCGAAGGCATCCCGAATCTCGATCACCCGTCATCACAGGAGTTCGAGAAGGCGATCCGAGCCAAGTACGACTTCAGCCTGTTCTATCCGCGCGCCGTCAACGAGATGAGGATGCTGGCGGCCGCGGCTGACAAGGCCAAGTCGATCGATCCAATCAAGGTCGCGCTTGCGCTCGAAGGCATGGAGGTCGAGGTGTTCGACGGCGGCAAGGGCAACATGCGCAAGGACGATCACCAGTTCTTCCAGCCCATCTATATTTCTTCGCTCGGCGATCGCACCGAAAAGGAGCCCTTCGACGAGGAGAAGACCGGCTGGGGCTGGAAGCTGGTCGCGAAGATCGACACTCCGGCGACCGTGCTGCCCACTACCTGCAAGATGGAACGGCCGAACTGAGGCTACTTTCCGTAAGCTCATCCGCCCCGGACATTCGGGGCGGATGCGTCTCTTAATCGCGGGCGGTGTGTCGTGCTTGAACTGATCGTCATCTCCACACTCAACGGCGTGCTGTTCGGCATGCTGCTGTTCCTGATGGCCAGCGGGCTAACCGTGATCTTCAGCATGCTTGGCGTGCTCAACTTCGCGCATGCAAGCTTTTATATGCTCGGCGCGTTCTTCGGCTTTCAGGTCAGCCGGTGGTTCGGCTTCTGGCCCGCGCTGTTGATTGCTCCGTTGCTGGCGGGCGCGCTCGGGGCCGGCGTCGAACGCTTCGGCTTGCGCCGCGTGCACAGGAACGGCCATGTCGCCGAACTGCTGTTCACGTTCGGGCTTGCGTTCGTGATCGAGGAACTCGTGCAGATCATCTGGGGCAAGAGCCCGGTCGACTTTCGGATTCCAGCGCTGCTCGATTTTCCGGCGTTCACGATCTTCTCCACCAATTATCCCGCCTACAAAATGTTCATGCTGCTGGTGTCGATCGCGATCTTCGTCGGGCTGTTGCTGGTGCTGAAGAAAACGCGGATCGGCCTGATCGTTCAGGCCGCGTTGACGCATCCGCACATGGTGGGCCATCTCGGCCACAACGTCGGGCGCATCTTCATGCTGGTGTTCGGGGTCGGCACGGCGCTCGCCGCAGTCGCCGGCGTGATCGCCGGGCCGGCGCTGGTGACGCAATCGAACATGGCCGGATTGCTCGGACCTATCCTGTTCGTGGTCGTGGTCGTCGGTGGGCTGGGGTCATTGCCCGGCGCGTTCGTCGCATCGCTCCTGATCGGGCTGGTGCAGACCTTCGCGGTATCGATGAACGGCTCACTGTCGGGCGCGTTTGGGCCGCTCAGCCCCGCCTATGCATCGAGCTGGCTCGCCGATATCTGGGGCGTGACCATCGCGCAGGTCGCGCCGATCGTGCCTTACGTGCTGCTGGTGTTGATTCTGATATTCCGGCCGATGGGCCTCCTGGGAACGCGCGACACATGAGCGAACTCACTGCAAGCGCCGCGCCGCCACTGCCGGCAACCGCCGAAAAGCTGAAATTTTACGGGCTCTGGGTGATCGCCGGACTCGTGCTTCTGCTGCTGCCGAAAATATTCTCTTCGGGCGGCTCGCTGACGACCTTCAGCCTGATCGGCATCTCCATCATCTTTTCGCTCTCCTACAACATTTTGCTCGGCCAGACCGGGATGCTGTCGTTCGGGCACGCAGTGTATTACGGGCTCGGCGGGTTTCTGGTCATTCACGCCATCAACATCATCGGCGCCAACAAGCTTGCCATTCCCCTACCCATCGTGCCGCTCATTGGCGGACTGGCCGGACTGTTCTTCGCCGTGTTGCTTGGCTGGGTCTCGACCCAGCGGAGCGGAACGGCCTTTGCGATGATCTCGCTCGGGGTGGCCGAATTGATCGCGTCCTCGGCGCTGATCCTGCGCACATTTTTCGGCGGCGAGGCCGGCGTCTCGGCCAACCGTACCAAACTGCTGAAGCTGTTCGGCTGGAATTTCGGTCCGCAAATCCAGATCTATTATCTGGTGGCGGCATGGACGCTGATCGCGGTGATCGCGATGTACGCCCTCACCCGCACCCCGCTCGGGCGCATGTGCAATGCGGTGCGCGACAATCCCGAGCGCGTCCAGTTCGTCGGCTATAATCCGCACGTGGTACGCTATCTCGCGTTCTGCTTTTCCGGCTTTTTCGCGGGCGTGGCGGGCGGGCTGGCGGCAATCAATTTCGAGATCGCCAACTCGGCGTACCTCGGGGCGGAACAATCAGGAACGGTATTGTTCGCGACCTATATCGGCGGCGTCGGGTTCTTCATCGGACCGATCGTCGGAGCGATTTTCGTGACGCTGTTGTCGCTGGGACTGAGCGATCTCACTCAGGTGTGGCAGCTTTATTTCGGGCTGATCTTCATCGCGGTGGTGTTGTTCGCGCCCGGCGGCATCACGGGCCTTTTGATGATGCATCGGCCGCTGCTGAGAGCGGGGGCCCTCGCCCGGGTGTTGCCGAGTTACCTGATCGCGCTGTTGCCGACGCTGGCGATGATCGCGGGCCTCGTTCTTTCGATCGAGACCACCGTCCACTACACCGTCAATCCCGGCGACGATTCCCACATCAAGGCGTTCGGGGTCAATTTCGATGCGGCGAGCCCGTATATATGGGCGATGGCGGCTATTCTCCTGATCGGCGGTTTCCTGCTGGCACGCAAGACCTGGGGCTGGGTCGCTCTCGCCTGGGACAGCGCCAGCAGCGCCGCGCGCGAAAAGGGGATTGCCCCATGAGCGCTGCGATCGAGCTGCGGGCGGTTGAAAAGAGTTTTGGCGATGTCGCCATCATCCGCAACATCAATTTGAGCGTGGCGCAAGGCGAACGGCACGCCCTGATCGGACCCAATGGCGCTGGTAAATCCACCACCTTCAATCTGATCAGCGGATACATGGCGCCGAGTTCGGGCACTGTGCTGCTGCGCGACCAGGTGATTTCGGGCTTACGGCCGTACCAGATCAACCGCCGCGGATTGTCGCGCAGTTTCCAGGTCACCAATGTCTTTGCGAATATGAGCGTGTGGGAAAACCTGCGCTGCGCGGTGTTGTGGTCGACCGGTCAGCGCTACGCCTTCTGGAAGAACATCGATAACTTGCCTGAAGTCCGCGAGCGCACCGCGCAGATTCTGGCGGACATCAACCTGAAGGCGCGGCGCGACGTGCCTGCGGGACTTCTGACCTACGCCGAGCAACGTGCGCTGGAGATCGGCATCACGGTTGCCGGCGGCGCCGACGTCATCCTGCTCGATGAGCCGACC
>JAICIT010000321.1 GCA_025960445.1 Bradyrhizobium sp.
GCGGCGTTGTTCCTGAGCTTCGAAAAATTCTGTGATGACGGCTCGATCGCGATCGCCTTGTGGGAGCCGTAAGGCGCGCTCGAAACCAGCACCGACCAGTAACCAAAATTGGCCCCGCAATCGATCAGCGTGTAATCGACGCCAGCGGAGTCGCGAAACAGCAGCTCCAGTTCGTCTTCATACCGGAAAGAACGGTTGAGAAGCTTGCTCCAATAGCCGTCGCCATAGGGGAATTCGAACGTCGCGTCGGCATTGAGCTTGATGGCAATGTCGCGCCTGGGCAGCGTCTTGCGCAGCAAATCGGCGCAGCAGTTGTACCCACGGTGTGAAAATGTCGATGCCACCTTCGACCCCGACGATAATGCCAGCGCAGCCAGCCGCTCCCACGCATTGGCGCCCTCAAGCACGCCGGTCGTCCGGTCGAACTGAATGGGAGGCATCGCAATCACCGATCTACCTCTCCAAACACGATATCCAGTGAGCCAAGGATGGCCGAAACGTCGGCCAGCAAATGCCCTCTGCACATGAAGTCCATGGCTTGTAGATGCGCGAAGCCTGGCGCGCGGATCTTGCACTTGTAGGGCTTGTTGGTGCCGTCAGCCACGAGATAGACCCCGAACTCGCCTTTCGGCGCCTCGACCGCGGCGTAGATTTCTCCGGCGGGAACGTGAAAGCCTTCCGTATAGAGTTTGAAGTGATGGATCAGGGCCTCCATCGATCGCTTCATCTCACCGCGCCTTGGTGGAACGATCTTGTTGTCCTGCACCACGACGGGACCCTGCCCCTCCGGCGCGCGCAGCTTCTCGATGCACTGCCTCATGATTCGCACGGATTGGCGCATCTCCTCCATACGGATCAGATAGCGGTCGTAGCAATCGCCGTTCTTGCCAACGGGAATATCGAAGTCCATTTCCGCATAGCAATCGTAAGGCTGGGCCTTGCGCAGATCCCAGGCCGCGCCCGAGCCGCGCACCATCACCCCCGAGAAGCCCCACTCCCATGCCTGCTTGAGCGTGACCACTCCGATGTCGACGTTGCGCTGTTTGAAAATGCGGTTGGCCGTAAGCAGGCGATCCAGATCGTCGACGACGCCCAGAAACGGATCACACCATGCGTAGATGTCATCGATCAATTTTGGCGGCAGGTCCTGATGCACGCCGCCGGGACGAAAATAGTTTGCATGCATGCGGCTGCCCGAGGCCCGCTCGTAAAACACCATCAGCTTTTCGCGTTCTTCAAAACCCCACAACGGCGGGGTGAGCGCGCCGACATCCATGGCCTGTGTCGTGACATTCAATAGATGCGACAGGATGCGGCTGATCTCGTGATAGAGAACCCTGATCAACTGCCCACGACGCGGCACCTCGATACCAAGCAGCCTTTCGATCGCGAGACAGAACGCATGCTCCTGGCTCATTGGCGCGACGTAATCGAGCCGATCGAAATACGGGATCGCCTGCAGATAGGTCTTATGCTCAATCAGCTTTTCAGTGCCGCGATGGAGCAGTCCGATATGCGGATCGACGCGCGCGACCACTTCGCCATCGAGTTCCAACACCAGGCGCAGGACGCCATGCGCGGCCGGATGCTGCGGTCCGAAATTGATGGTGAAATTTCGGAGTGCTGGTGCTTCGTTCATGATCAGACTTTCGGCCCCGCCTTCTCATCGCCCGGCAGCGGATAGTCCGCGCCTTCCCATGGCGAGAGAAAATCGAATTTGCGAAATTCCTGACTCAGGCGGACAGGTTCGTAGAGCACCCTCTTCTCCTGGTCGTCGTAACGGACCTCCACAAACCCGGTGAGCGGGAAATCCTTGCGCAAGGGATATCCGTCGAACCCGTAATCCGTCAGCAGCCGCCGCATATCCGGGTGACCGGTAAAGATCACGCCGTAAAGGTCATAGGCTTCCCGCTCGAACCAGTCAGCTCCCGGAAACACCTCGATGATCGAGGGAACCTGTGTCGTCTCGTCGGCTTCGGCGCGGAGCCGGATGCGCGCATTCAATGTCGGCGACAGCAAGTGATAAACCACGTCGAAGCGCTTCTCGCGTCCGGGATAATCGACCGCCGTCACATCGATCAGGCTGACGAAACGGCAACCGGGATCATCGCGCAAATAACGAGCGACCTCGACGATCTTGTCGGCCAGCACCGTCACCGTGAGCTGATTGAACGCGATCACATGCCCAGTGGCGGCACCCGGAAGCGCGCCAACGATCGTCTGCCCCAAGGCGTCGAGCCTGCCGTCGTCGTCCATTCCAAAGCCTTAGCGTTCGATGGTTCCGGTGCGCCGGATCTTCTTTTGAAGCAGCATCACGCCGTAAAGCAGCGCTTCCGCTGTCGGCGGGCAGCCGGGCACGTAGATGTCGATGGGCACTATCCGGTCGCAGCCGCGCACGACCGAGTAGGAATAATGGTAGTAACCGCCGCCGTTGGCGCAGGACCCCATCGAGATTACATATCGGGGTTCCGGCATCTGGTCGTAGACCTTGCGCAGCGCCGGCGCCATCTTGTTGGTCAGGGTGCCTGCGACGATCATGACGTCGGACTGGCGCGGAGATGCGCGTGGCGCGAAGCCAAACCGCTCGGCGTCATAACGCGGCATGGACATCTGCATCATCTCGACCGCGCAGCAGGCGAGGCCGAACGTCATCCACATCAGCGATCCGGTCCGTGCCCAGGTGATCAGGTCGTCCGCGGCCGCGACAAAGAAACCCTTGTCCGACAACTCGTGATTCACCTCGAGAAAGTACGGGTCACTGGCTCCAACCGGCTTGCCAGTGGAGGGATCGAGAATACCGGTGGCGGCTGGTGCAACCGCCGGGAATCCTTGTCCGGGGGTGGGGCTCAATCCCATTCGAGCGCCCCTTTCTTCCATTCATATGCAAAGCCGACGGTAAGAACGCCAAGGAACACAACCATCGACCAAAAGCCCGTCGCGCCAAGTTTTCCGAACGCGACCGCCCACGGAAACAGGAACGCAACTTCCAGGTCAAAGATAATAAAGAGAATGGCGACCAGGTAGAACCGAACGTCAAATTTCATGCGGGCGTCGTCGAATGCGTTGAATCCGCATTCATAGGCGGAGAGCTTCTCAGGGTCCGGCTGTTGAAAAGCGACCACGAACGGAGCGATCAGCAGCACCAACCCGATCAGGCTAGCGACGCCGACAAACACCACGAGGGGAAGGTAATTTTGAAGGATGCCGGTCATCGGCGGTGCCTGTTCCCGCGGTCGCTGATTCCCGCAGATTCGTTGATTGGAATTGTTCTGAGGCTTAGCGCAGCGCAACAAGGGGCGCAAGACAACGTATTTTGACCCGTTTTGACGGGTGATTGGGGACTTGCTCCTGCACCGGGCGAACGCCTGGACAAGCCCGAGGTTACGAATCTCCGGCGGGAACACGCACGAATCGGGCGGGAACTACGAACCTCCCGCCAATTCGCAAAGCCCTCTTCCACTTTGAGAATGGCATGACCCCGCGAAACCATTTCGCGCGCTGCGTGAAACCGATCTGAAACAAAGAGCGAGTAAGTGTCAGTTCAACGAAGGCGCCAGAAGGCGTCGGGAGGCTTACATGAACCACTCAATTCACTCAGCGGATCGCGGTACGCACCTGAAGATCGTGGTCGTCGCGCTCGTGGCAGGGATCGTGGTGGCGGGGTTGGGCATCTTGGCACGACCGAATGTCGATTACAGCCAGACCGCCCATGTCTTTAAGCCCGGCAAGGTGATGACCGTGACGAGTTCGGACGCGCTGGTCATCCGCTAGGCCAACCCACAATTTCAAACTTATAGTCTGGCGGTTCCGGCGGCCGGCTTCGCGCGCTCTGACGAGGGACCGAAAGCGGCGGTGACCGATTCCCACAAGCCCTGATAAGTCATTGAAATGGCGCGAGAGACGGGACTCGAACCCGCGGCCTCCGCCGTGACAGGGCGGCGCTCTAACCAACTGAGCTACTCCCGCGGACCTCGTAATCAGGTGACTGATCCGCACAGGGATCAGGGCTTAAAGGCGCTCCCTCTTTTAGTCAAGGTTGTTGCAAATCCTCCCGTCAGCCGGGCATTTGTTAGATGTCGATGCAAATAATAGGCTGTTTATAGGCAAAACAACACATGCAAGCGGCCTCCGAATCGTTTAAGCCCTGATACGTCTTAAGTTCCTAAGCCATCAACAACGAGGAGGGCCAGAAATGGCGAAGAAATCAGCGACCCCGACCACCGTCACGCTCAAGCATCTCGCGGCGGCAATCGCCGATGAGCAGGAATTGTCAAAGAAGCAGGCCGAGGCCATTCTCAATGATCTGGTCAACCGGATCACCAAGCATCTGAAGAAAGGCGAGCGCATCCGCATTGTCGGTCTGGGAATCCTGCAGGTCCGCAAACGCGCAGCGCGCATGGGCCGCAATCCAGCTACCGGCGAAGCGATCCACATCAAGGCGAGCAAGAA
>JAICIT010000322.1 GCA_025960445.1 Bradyrhizobium sp.
GAATATGATATATATTCACTCCATGAATTTGAATTCGCTTGATCTCAATCTGCTGGTCGCGCTCGATGCGCTGCTGCTCGAAGCCAATGTGAGCCGCGCCGCCATGCGAATCGGCCTCTCGCAACCGGCCACCAGCCACGCGCTCCAGAGGCTCCGCCAAATGCTGCGTGACCCTCTGCTGGTTCGGGTCGGCGCGCGCATGGAATTGACTCCGCGGGCGCAGGGGCTGCGCGGTCCGTTGGCCCAGGCGCTCGATCAAGTGCGCGGCCTTTTTTCTCCTGACGTTTTTGACGCGGCGAGAAGCGAACGACATTTCAGGCTGATGATGCCTGATCTCGCTGTCGAGCTGCTGATGCCGCCATTGATGGAGAAGGTTGCGAGGCTGGCGCCAAACGTCCGGCTTGATGTAGTGCCGTGGCGCGGCCCGGCGATCTTCACCGCCGAATTCGCGCGCACCATCGATCTGGTGGTTTCAATTGGTGATGCATTCAAGGGATTTCATCGCCAGCTCCTCTACACCGACCGTGACGCGCTCGCGGTGCGGCGTGGTCACCCGGTCGGGACCAAATTGAAAGACCGCGCCGAATTCCTGAAGGCGCGGCATGTTGCTGTCATCATCCGCGGTCAGAGCGAGGATCTGATTGATACGTGGCTTCATGCAAGGAGGATCGAGCGGCGCATCGCCCTGGTCGTACCGGGCTATATCGAGGCGCTGCACGTCACCGCGCGCACCGATCTCGTCGCCTTCGTACCGCGCCGCTTGATCGGGGCGCTGTCGAGGCGATTGTCACTCATAGCCGTCAGTCCGCCACTCGACCCCGGCGTGGACCAGCAGTTCATGTTCTACCCGACCCGCGCCCAGATGGACCCCGGCTCGATCTGGCTGCGCAACCTGATGCTGCAAACGGGCCGCGCCTTGGAGCGCAAGGGAGCCGGTTGACGGACCTGCGCATCTTTGGCGTTGCCAGGCGTCACAATCCTACTCACCGAGCCCATGCGCGATGACCTTGCGCATGAGGTTCGGCAACGCTTCATCGGCCAGCGTTGAAACCGGCGTCCAGCGCATTCCCCGAGGCGCTCGGGCGCCAGCCGCAACGGTTGTCGTGTAAACCACAAGCTCCAGCGGAAAGTGCGTGAAGACATGCATAACGACGCCGGTTTTGCGGCGCCATGGCGCAACACCGTTCAGCACGGGGGCCTGTTGCAAGGCCGCATTGTCATCCTGAGCGGCAAGCCAGGAGGAGTTCGGTACTTCAACCATGCCCCCGAGCAAGCCTTTCGGCGGTCGAGTCCGGACCAGCATTTCGTCGCCGCGCGTGACCACAAAGGCCGCACCTCGCCTTAGCGCGCCGGTTTTTTTCGGCGCCTTGCGCGGGAACGTCTCCTGATCGCCGCGCGCGCGGCTCACGCAGTCATCGCTGAGCGGGCACAATGCGCAGGCCGGTTTCCTTGGGGTACAGATCGAGGCTCCCAAATCCATCAGCGCCTGCGCGCTATCTCCGGAGCGTGACTTCACGTCCCCGGAGCGTGACCTCACGTCGGCGGCGCGAGACTTCTCGTCGGCAATCCGCTCCTCTTCCAGCAACGTGGTGGCGAATTGCCGAATAAGTGACTTGGCCTGCGGCAGCGCCTGTTCGACCGCGAACAAGCGCGAGATCACGCGCTCGATATTGCCATCGACAGGCATGGTGCGGCGGCCGAAGGCGATGGCGGCAATGGCCGCTGCGGTGTAGGGCCCGATGCCGGGCAGCGATTGCAGACCTTCCTCCGTGTTCGGAAACACGCCGCCATGATCGCGCACTACCGCGGTCGCGCAGGCGTGGAGATTGCGCGCCCGGGAGTAATAGCCGAGGCCAGCCCACATCCGCAGCACGTCGTCGATCGAGGCACGGGCCAGGGAAGCGACATCGGGCCAACGCGCCACAAATTTTTCGAAATACGGACCGACCGTCTTCACCCCGGTCTGCTGCAGCATGATTTCCGACAGCCACACGCGGTATGGGTCGGCGGATTGGCCCGGCAGCGGACGCCACGGCAAGCGGCGGCGATGACGATCGTACCAGTCGAGCAGCAGCGCGGCTGGCGTGCGTACCAAAGCGATTTCACTTCGTTTGGTGTTGGCAATTGCGCTAGAGGTCATGAAACCAGTCTAATGGCCGGACGCCGATCTCTCCACGTCTTGCCGGCGCTTGTCGCGGGCATCCACGTGTTTCTTCGAGCAGTGAAAGACGCGACCCGGCGGCCCAATCCCGAAGCTGGCGATCCAGCGGTCGCCCAAACCGCAGCATGATATAAGACCCCATGGCCAAACCTCGCCCGATCTCGGCAAAGCCGCTTTCCGTCCTGCTCAGTGACGTGTTTTCCGAGGCCTATGCCAAGCAAGGCTTCGCCGCGCGGGAGTTGGTAACGCGGTGGTCGGAAATTGCGGGCCCGGAAGTCGCCGCCCATTCCGAGCCGATGAAGATCCAATGGCCCCGGCCGGTGGAGGGGCAGCCGCAGGAACCGGCGACGCTGGTGCTGCGGGTCGAAGGTCCGGCGGCGCTGGAAATCCAGCACACGTCGGACGTCATTCTTGAGCGGGTCAACCGGTTTTTCGGCTGGAGCGCGGTCGGACGGCTGGCGCTACGGCAGGCGCCGCTCTCTCGGCGAAATCGTCCCGCGGCCTCCGCGGGCCCGGACCCAAAGGCTGTTGCGGAAGTCGCGGAGACGCTGTCCTCGGTCGAGGATGAGCAATTGCGGTCGGCGTTGGCGCGACTTGGGGCGTCAATCAAGCGAAATTGAGCCTCCCGCACGATCAGGGAACAGCGGGCTGCCATTGCCACATTTGCTATTTCAAGCTAGCGAACACACCTGTTCGTTTACGTATTTCGGGCGTGCACGCGCCAATCCGGGAGTAATCCGTTGATCCTCACGCGCCGCGCCTTCAATACCGCCCTGTCACTGACCGGGCTTGCTGCTCTTGCGGGCCTCTCCCCGCTACGTTTCATCACCGAGGCCTTCGCCCAGAGCGCATCCGATGTCGCCAAGCCGGTATCCCTGCCCGACATGGCGCTCGGTCCGGCTAACGCGCCGGTGACGATCACCGAATTCGCGTCGATGACCTGCCCGCATTGCGCGGCGTTCAACGAAAACGTGTTTCCCAAGATCAAGTCGACATATATCGACACCGGCAAAATTCGTTACGTGTTCCGGGAATTCCCGCTCGATATCAAGGCCGCCGCGGGCTCGATGCTGGCGCGCTGCATCGCCCAAGGCGATGCCGGCAAATATTTCGCCGTCATCGATATGCTGTTCAAGCAGCAGAACGACTGGGTCACCAAAAACACCACCGAGACCCTGACCCGGATCGGCAAGCAGGCCGGCCTCAGCCAGAAGGGGGTGGAGGACTGCCTCAAGGACCAGGCCTTGCTCGACAAGATCGCGGCCGACCAGAAATATGCCAGCGAAGTGCTGAAGGTCGACTCGACGCCGACCTTTTTCATCAACGGCGAGAAGATAAAAGGCGAGACCTCCTTTGCGGAATTCGACAAGAAGATCAAATCGCTGCTGAAGAGCTGATTTTCGCGCCGCCAGGCGCCGACCTGTCCCTCGCGCTTAAGCCCCGAAAAAGTCTTGGGAAAAGCCGATGTCCGCGGTTGCCCTTGCGCGCCGGTCTGGCCATTGTCCCGGCCATGAGAGCCGCGAAAAGCCACTCGCCCACACACTAATATTGCCATCTATGGTATTGTCCCGGCAGGGAGATTCGCGCCCTGCCAACAGAGAATCGTGTCGATGAAACTCACCCGCCTGCGCCTGCACGGTTTCAAGTCGTTCGTTGAACCCACTGACTTTGTGATCGAACCCGGCCTTACCGGGGTGGTCGGCCCGAATGGCTGCGGCAAATCCAATCTGGTCGAGGCGCTGCGCTGGGCGATGGGCGAGACCTCGCACAAATCGCTGCGCGCCGCCGACATGGACGCGGTCATCTTCGCCGGCTCAGGGAACCGGCCCTCGCGAAATCACGCCGAAGTGGTGATGACGATCGACAATTCCGATCGCTCAGCCCCGGCGGCCGTCAATGACCAGGAAATCCTGGAAATCTCGCGCCGCATCGAGCGCGAGTCCGGATCGGTCTATCGCATCAACGGCCGCGACGTCCGGGCCCGGGACGTGCAGATCCTGTTCGCCGATGCCGCGACCGGTGCGCGGTCGCCCGCCTTGGTCCATCAGGGCAAGATCGGCGAGATCATTCAGGCCAAGCCGGAACAGCGACGCCGCGTCCTGGAAGACGCCGCCGGCGTTGCCGGACTTCATGCCCGCCGCCACGAGGCCGAATTGCGCCTCAAGGCCGCTGAAACCAATCTCACCCGCGTCGAGGACGTGATCGGTCAGTTGGCCGGACAGATGGACGGCCTGAAAAAGCAGGCGCGTCAGGCGATCCGGTATCGC
>JAICIT010000323.1 GCA_025960445.1 Bradyrhizobium sp.
ATGTCGCCAGCGCCAGATAAACGCCGCTCAAGCGCAGCGCCGGCTGTCCGAAAAGGAAGCCGAAGCCAAAGCATATGATTCCTGAGATCGGCAACGTCAGCGCATAGTTCATGCCGGCATGTTCCATCAGGATTGCCGAGGTGTAGGCGCCGACCGCATAGAAAGCGCTCTGTCCGAGGGAGAATTGCCCGCTGCCGCCGGTGAGGATGTTCAGCGCCAGCACGGCGAGGCCGTAAATCAGCAGCATCGTCAACTGGAACGTGATGAAGTGCTTTACGAACATCGGCGCCAAAATCAGCAACCCCAGTATGATCAGCGAGGTGCCATAGCCGAGCGTCATGGCTCGCTTGGGGACTGCCTCGATCGCAGGCGCTTCGGTAACGACTTCCTGAACTGCGCTCATGATCAAACTCGCTTCACGATGGGACGACCAAACAGTCCAGCCGGTTTAACGACCAACACGGTGACGATCAGCGCCAGGGCGATCGGCAGCTTCAATTCGTTTCCGACGCCGGGGATATAGGTTCCGACGAGATTCTCGAAGATGCCCATCAGGAAGCCGCCGACCACGGCGCCGAATGGGCTGGTCAGGCCGCCGAGCACGGCGGCGGCGAAGCCATAGATCAGCACGCCGAGCATCATGTTCGGCTCCAGGAACACCACCGGCGCGATCATCATTCCGGCGATCGAGCCGATCGCGGCCGCCATGCCCCAGCCGAGCGCGATCATCCAGCTTGTGTTGATTCCGACGAGCCGCGCCGATTCCGGCAGTGATGCCGCCGCGCGCATCGCCAGTCCCATCCGCGTGAAGCGAAAGAAGAAGAACAGCGCAAGCAACAACAGCAGCGTGACACCGATCATGCCGGCCTGATGCGTCGAGATCAGTTGGCTGCCGAGGAATGGCGAGGAGCCGAACGGTGTCGGGTACTGTTTGATGGTGAAGTCCCAGATGAGGCCGGCGACGCTGTTGATAATGGCATACAGGGCGATGAAGCCGGCGACGTTGGTCAGGATCGGCGCCTTTGCCAGCGGCTTGAACAATAGCCGTTCGATCGCAATGCCGCCCGCAAAGGAAAAGATCAGGGTGAGCACGAACGCTCCCCAGTACGGCACGCCCCATTGCATCAGCTGCCATGAAACGAACGTCGAGAACATCGCCATTTCGCCCTGGGCGAAATTAAGATGGTCGATCGCCTGGTAGATCATGACGACCGCGAGCGCCATGCAGGCATAGATGGCGCCGGTGGCGATACCAGCCAGGATTTGATTGGTGAAAAGCTCCATGGCCGTGCTCCTCAATAGCCCAGGTAGGACTTGCGAACGTCTTCGTTGTTCGCAATCTCGGCTGCACTTCCGGACATCACGATGCGTCCGGTTTCGATCACGTAGGCCTTGTCGGCGAGTTCCAGCGCGAGTTGCGCGTTCTGCTCGACCACCAGAATGGTGACCTTGTCCTCGCGATTGATCTTGCCGAGAATCTTGAACAGGTCGCGCACGATCAGCGGCGCCAGTCCGAATGACGGCTCGTCCAGCAGCATCAGCCTGGGACGCAGCATCAGCGCGCGAGCCACCGCCAGCATCTGCTGTTCGCCGCCTGAAAGCGTGCCTGCTTGCTGAGTATGCCGCTCTTTCAGTACGGGGAAGTGGTCGTACATTTTTTCGATATCGGAAACCACGCCGCCCTTGTCTTGCCGGGTGATCGCGCCGAGCTGAAGATTTTCCTCCACGGTCATCGTGGTGAAAGTGCCCCGGCCTTGCGGCACATGCGCGATGCCGAGCCGCACGATGTTCTCGGTCGAGCGGCCCGCGAGCGGCGCACCATCGAATTCAATGGCGCCGGTGGAGCGCACCATATTGCAGATCGCCCGTAGCGTGGTGGTTTTCCCGGCACCGTTGGCGCCGAGCAGCGTGGTCATGCTTCCTTCGTTGAGGCCGAAGTCGAGACCATGAAGCGCCTGGACCTGGCCGTAATAGGCGCGCAGATCCTTTACATTGAGCATCGCCGTCATTGGTCCTTGCTCCCCAGATACGCTTTGATGACGTCCGGGTCGGACTGAACGGCAGCCGGCGTTCCCTCGGCCAGCTTGCGGCCGAAATTCAGCGCGACCACATGATCCGCGATCGACATCACCAGCCCCATGTGATGTTCCACGAGTAGGATTGTGACTTTGCGCTCGTCGCGTATCCGGCGGATCAGATCGCCGAGCACATGGACTTCCTCATGATTAAGCCCGCCGGCCGGCTCGTCGAGCAGCAGGATCTTTGGATCGGCGGCCAGCGCGCGCGCCAGCTCAACGCGTTTCTGAGTGCCGAAAGGCAGGCCGGAAACCGTGGCGTGGGCGACATCGTCAAGTTCGAGATAGCTGACGATGTCATGAACGCGCTCGTTGAGTTCGGCTTCGCCGCGGCGAACCCACGCCAGTTTCAGCCCGTCGCTGACGATATCGCTGTTGGTGCGCGCGTGGGTGCCAACCCGAACATTGTCGAGCACTGAAAGGTTTGCGAACAGCGCGACGTTCTGGAAAGTGCGGCCGATGCCGATTTCGGCGATCCGGTGCGGCGGGCGGCTCAGGATGCTGTCGCCCTCCAGCAGGATATCCCCGGAGCTCGGCTGGTACAGCCGGCTAAGGCAATTGAAAAGCGTGGTCTTGCCGGCGCCGTTGGGACCGATCAGGCCGAGGATCTGGCCCTGATGCATGTCAAAGGATACGCCGTTCAAGGCGATGATGCCGCCGAACACGACGCTGACGTCGCGAACCGCGAGCAGGGGATATTGTCCCTGCGCGAGCTGTGCCTGCGTCATTTCGCTGCGCCCGAAGCTGCCGGACCCGAACGCGCCAACGAAATCCTGCTTCGGCTGCAACAATGAAGGCTACCTGATCCCCTCGACCACACGTGCAACTTTCCCTCCTGATTTCAATTTTTTGCTTTCTGCTTTTTTTGATTGCGGCGCTGTCCCGCCGAGTGCTGCCTCGATGTTCCTTACCATCGCCAAGAGACGAGGTCCAATATCGTTCCGAAGCCGCTCTTCCGTGAAGCGGAATGCGGGCGCGCCACAGTTAAACGCATAAGTCCCCGTTCCGTCATTAAGCTTTAGTGCTACGCCGACGGCGTGCACGTCGTCCTGCCACTCACCCGCCGAGATCGCAAAACCGTATTTGGCGACAGTCTCTCCGGCGCGCTCGATGCCGTCGCGCATGCGCGGCCAGCGGCTTCCGTAATGTTCTCGCAAATCCCGCAACAGCGCCGAGCGCTCATCGCTCGGAAGTGCCCATATGTAAGCGCGTCCCATCGCGGTGGTTGCGATCGGAATTCGCGAGCCGACGTCGAGTTGAACGCCAAGCGTGAGGCCGTTGCGGCTCTGGCCGAAGTAAATCATGCTGGTGCGGTCGCGGCCGCCGATCGCAACGGCGCCGCCGGTGGCGCGCATCACTTCCTCGCGAAAGGGCTCGGACAAATACCGAACGCCGAGATTGGCTAGAGCGGCATAGCCGAGCGCCATGGCTGATGGCGCCAGCTGGTACTTCTCGAACCGTGGAACGGGCGTAAGGTAACCCAGCTTCGTCAAAGTGTAGGTCAGGCGCGAAACGGTTGGCTTGGGCAACTTGGTGCGTGTCGCGATCTCTTGATTTCCAAGAAGCCCGTCATTGGGCTGAAATGCTCGCAATACATCGAGGCCGCGAGAAAGTGCGACGACGAAACTGCGATCGGTCGTCGGCTTCTTGGCTGGACGTTTCATTGACTACTGCTGCGCACGGATGTCGTTGACAAGGGACGTGCTTCAAAATAACCCTCGCTGTCAAGATGTGGAATTAAATTCCGCTATGCGAAATTAGTCGAGAACAGGGATTTCGAGGGAGAGTCGCGTGAACGAAGTGGTCAAGCTCGAGCGTCATGATGCAGTCGCAGTTGTCACCGTCAACAGTCCTCCGGTGAACGCGCTGAGCGCCGCGGTTCGCGGCGGTATTTTCGATAGCATCAAGAGCGCGATCGCCGATCCCGAAGTGAAGGCGATCGTTCTGACCTGCGCCGGTCGCACCTTCATCGCCGGCGCCGACATCACCGAATTCGGCAAGCCGCCGAAGCCGCCCGGGCTGCACGAAGTGCTGGCCACGATGGAGAACTCGCCGAAGCCCATCATCGCTGCCATTCACGGCACCGCACTCGGCGGCGGTCTTGAAGTGGCGCTTGCCTGTCATTTCCGGGTAGCGACCAAAGACGCAAGGCTCGGGCTTCCCGAGGTCAAGCTCGGCCTGCTGCCGGGCGCCGGTGGAACCCAGCGTTTGCCGCGCGCGGTCGGTGCTGAGCTTGCGGTCAAGATGATCGTTGGCGGCGATCCGATCAGCGCTTCGGATGCGCTCAAGAACGGCCTGATCGACGAAATCGTCGAAGGCCCGGCTTCCGGTGGCGAGGCTTTTGCCCGCAA
>JAICIT010000324.1 GCA_025960445.1 Bradyrhizobium sp.
CTTCCATGGTGGTGACTTCATAGCCTTCCATCGCCGCCTGCAGCGCGCAGATCGGATCGACTTCAGAAACCATGACGCGGCAGCCGGCCTGGCGCAGCGACGCCGCCGAGCCCTTGCCGACGTCCCCGAAGCCCGCAACCATCGCGATCTTGCCCGACATCATCACGTCGGTGCCGCGGCGGATGCCGTCGACCAGCGATTCGCGGCAACCGTAGAGATTGTCGAACTTGGACTTGGTTACGCTGTCGTTGACGTTGATGGCCGGGAACAGCAGCTTGCCTTCCTTCTCCATGTTGTAGAGGCGGTGCACGCCGGTGGTGGTCTCTTCCGAGACACCCTTGATATTGGCGGCAATCTCGGCGAAGTAGCCTTTCGGCTTTTCCTTCAGCAGGCGCTTGATCAGCGCGAAGAACACTTCCTCTTCTTCCGACTCCGGCTTGTCGAGGAACTTCACGTCGCCCTGCTCGGCGCGCACGCCGTTATGCACCAGCATGGTGGCATCGCCGCCGTCGTCGAGGATCATGTTGGGCGTGCCGCCGCCGTGCCAGTCAAACAGCTTCGCGGTGTAGTCCCAATATTCGGCAAGGCTTTCGCCCTTGACTGCGAATACTGGAATGCCCGCCGCGGCAATTGCCGCCGCCGCGTGGTCCTGGGTCGAATAGATGTTGCAGGAGACCCAGCGGATGTCCGCGCCGAGCGCTGCCAGCGTTTCGATCAGCACCGCGGTCTGGATCGTCATGTGCAGCGAGCCTGCGATCCGCGCGCCTTTCAGCGGCTGCTTCGGGCCGTACTCCTCGCGCGTCGCCATCAGGCCCGGCATCTCGGTCTCGGCCAGCGAAATCTCCTTGCGGCCGAATTCGGCGAGCGAGATGTCCTTGACGATGTAGTCGGTAAAGGCGGCCTTCTTGGCGGTGGCGGTCATTATAAATTCCTTTGTCTTTGCCCGAACGGCATTTCTCGCGGAAAATCGGACTGCATTCTTTTTTATCGTCACGCCCGGCTTCAGCCCGGCAACCAAGTGTTGGTCAAAGAGAAGGCGCTGGATGGCCGGGACAAACAACCCGGCCCTGACGAACTAGATATGTTGTAGCCTGCACAAGCGCAGGCCAATCACACAGCGCGCCTCAGGGCGTCGGCGAGGTCGGTTCTTTCCCAGGAGAAGCCGCCGTCCTTGTCCGGCGCGCGGCCGAAGTGGCCGTAAGCCGCGGTGCGCCGATAAATCGGCCGGTTCAGCTTCAGCGAACGGCGGATATTAGTCGGCGTCAGCCGGAAAATTTCCGGCAGCACCTTCTCGAGCTTTTTCTCCTCGACTTTGCCGGTGCCGTGGGTGTCCACCAGGACCGACATTGGATCGGCGACGCCAATCGCGTAAGCGACCTGGATTGTGCAGCGATCGGCAAACCCGGCCGCGACAACGTTCTTGGCGAGGTAGCGCGCGGCGTAAGCAGCCGAGCGATCGACCTTGGTCGGGTCCTTGCCGGAGAAAGCGCCGCCACCATGCGGCGCGTAGCCGCCATAGGTGTCGACAATGATTTTGCGCCCGGTGAGGCCGCAATCGCCATCCGGTCCGCCGACGACGAAGTTGCCAGTTGGATTGACCAGGAAATCGGAACCTTTTTGCGGCATCCAGCCCTTTGGCAGCGCCGACTCGACGGCGCTGGAGATCATTTCCTTGATGAGGCCGGGTGAGTATTTCTTGCCGTTACGGCTTTTCTCGTTGTGCTGGGTTGAAACGACGACCTTGGTGCAGCCGATCGGCTTGCCATCGACGTATTTCACGGTGACCTGGCTCTTGGCGTCGGGCTGGAGGTCGAACAGCTGACCGTTACGCCGCTTCTCGGACAGCACCTTCAGTATCTTGTGCGCGAAGAAAATCGGCGCCGGCATGTAGGAGCCCTTCTCGTACACTTCGCTCTCGTTACAGGCGTAGCCGAACATCATGCCTTGATCGCCGGCGCCTTCTTCCTCGCCGCTTTTCTTTTTCTTGGCATCAACTCCCATCGCGATGTCGGGAGATTGGCCGTGCAGCAGCACCTCGATATCGGCGCCGTGATAGGAGAAGCCGTTCTGGTCGTAACCGATGTCCTTGACCACGCCGCGGGCGATCTCGCTGATCAGTTCGCGATCGACGACGGAGACGCCGTGAATCATCCGAAACAATTGGCCGCGGCCTTCACCCGCAATCACGATCTTGTTGGTCGTGCAAAGCGTCTCGCAGCCCAATCTTGTATTCACGAGGCTGTCGTCGGCGATGCCGAGCTTGACGTCCTTTTCAATGAAGGCGTCGAGGATCGCATCCGAGATTTGGTCCGAGACCTTGTCCGGATGGCCTTCGGAAACCGACTCGCTCGTGAACAGAGATGACGCGCGCATCAACTAACCCCTTTCCGCCATCCTGGCGGCCTTTCCTGATGTTGTTCCTGGAATGTCAGTCCCGACGGCGCGAGATGACGTAGGATTCGTCGTAAAACCAGAGCCCGTTATGCTCGCGCAGAACCTCTCTGACGGCATCGAGATAGCGGCCACTTAGGGTCATTTCCGTCAACCGGTCATCTTCAATCTGGGCGACATACACCGCCGCGTTCCATGCTGCAAAGGCTGTCGAGGTCCCGATCGAGCCGGTGACCTCGTCTGGCAGGGCTTCCATATCATAACGGAAGATCGAACGGTTATCGGCGTATGCATTAAAGTTAAGGTCGCGCGCGGCCGATCCCAGCTCGTATTTCACAGCGCGCAATAGCTCATGACGGCTCACCGCGAAAGGATTTTCTCCGGGCCAAACCGCCTGGATAATCTCCATGCCGGGATCCTGCCCGTGAGAGTGAATCCCGATCAGGCGGCCCCCTGGCCGCAATGCCCGCGCCAGCGGCGCAATGATGTGTTTGGCACGGAATTTCACAGAAGATTTGGCCCGGTATGGCTGCGAAGCGATCACCAGGTCAAAATTCGCCTCGGAGCGGCCGGCTCGCGGGATGATCGAATCAAGCAAAAAACGGTGGTCTTCCCGGTACAGCACGATGGCCACGGGGCGTTCATAGACCGGCATCCCGGAACGCGGGCTGACCCTGGCCCGCCAGTTCTGCTCCAGAAACGGCCTCAACTCGGCAATCTGGGCCTCGAATTCGCCCGACGAGGCGCCCCGCAGCGGAACTTCGTGCCAGATCATGCCGGCCGCCGCCGCGGGCGAAGCCGGGGTCAACCAAGGCGCCTCCGCGTAATACATGTTCGTGAGCACGAAAACCGTGGCCGGATGCTCAAAAAGCCGGTCCGGGACCTTCTCCAGGGTCAGCCGAACGTCCTCAAGGCTGAGTTCCTTTCCCGCGATATAAAACGGCATGTGGGGAAAACGTTCGTGCATCGAGCGCATCACGCGGGCCAGCACCGTGCCGTCGCCGACGCCGGCATCGAACACCCGAAGCGCCGGCGGCCGCGGATGAATGCTGCCTAGTTCGAGCGCCACCCGCTCGGCGATCACCCGTTTTTCGCTGCAGGTATGAACGAACAGCAGGTATTTCTGTCGATTCTCGAAGAAGCGGAAGTTGCCGCGCGGATCACGCTTTTCAACCGGAGCTTCTCTAGGAGCCGGCGGCGGCAGCCCGTCGGGACTGGAAGCGGCGATATAGGCCTGAATGCGCTCGAGGGTGTCGATGGTGATCCGTTTGCCCTCGCGCAGCCGATGCACCAGCTTTCCGTCGTTGACGGCATGGCGGCCGAAGGTCGTCTCGGCCATATCGGCCTGCCGGCAGAATTCGGCGATCTGGCTCAGGATCTCTGGATTTTTCATGAGCGAATTGGGACGACCCGGTGGGCAGCCGCAAGGGCGTGAGATGTCCTAGCATCATCTGCCCACTTTTGGGAGGGCGGCGGCTACCCGCAACGAGTGTTACCCATCATGCCGGTTTGGGGTCTTATCCGCCCCTCTCTCGCCCCCTCGTGAGGTCGAGACAAGTTGAGCCCGATCTTTCCTATCCCTCCCTCTTTGTTTTGTGGGGAGGGAGGGCACATCGTGAGCGGCGCGAACGATGAGACGGATGGTGGGCGCTTTCGTCTATGCGCGAGTTAACCTCGCTTCGCCACCCCAAGAGCGAGCTTCGCTCGTCTCGACCCCACAAAAGTGGGAGGAATGAAGACCGCCCATGCGGGGCAGAGTACGCAATCACGTGGCTCGCGCTTGCGCCGCTAGCGTCCCCACACCTCATTGGCGACGTCGACAGCGAGCTTCAGCTTCGCCCACTGCTCTTCCTCCGTGAGGAGATTGCCCTCTTCTGTGGAGGCGAAGCCGCATTGCGGAGAAACCGCGAGCTGCTCCAGCGGCGCGTATTTCGAAGCCTCCATCAGCCGCCCCTTGATATGCTCCTTGTTCTCGAGTTCCCCGCTTTTGGAGGTAATGACGCCCACCACCACCATC
>JAICIT010000325.1 GCA_025960445.1 Bradyrhizobium sp.
CCAGGCGCCGATTTATCGGCGCCGGTCGCGCCCCCTAAAATCCCGGACGCATAGCTCAGCGGGAGAGCGTTCCCTTCACACGGGAGAGGTCCAAGGTTCGATCCCTTGTGCGTCCACCATTAAATCGATGCGGCCAGACCGGGCGAAATTTGAAGTCGCCTTGTCCGCCAATAGCCGCGAAAAAAAACGGACATGGCCCAGGGCAAGAAGGCGACTTCCGTAAGAGCGTGGAGTTGCGCGCAAGGGGCGCGTTTACTGAAACTCCGGTCGTTGTGACATGTCGAACCGCGCATTCGATCGCTGAACGAAATGAGAAGCCGGAAACGTTCGAAGGAATTGCCGCTAAGCAAAAACGTTGCTTTCAATTCACCTGGGTTGAGCTACATGAAGCCTGGATTGCGCGGGAGATAGCTGACCCAATCTCCGAATTGTCGATTCGACATCAGCAACATCGGGAGCGTTATACGCATCCCGTGTTCTGCCGCCGTCTTTAGCGCTGGCTCGCTCGCGCCCGGCACGAAAGCCGAAACGGTTGGAGAATTGCTGCGTGCCGCGAATGACAACGCAGTGGCAAACGCGGGCCCGACCAGGTCCGGCCGACGGACTGCAAGCGGGCCAATGTGTCCATCGGAAACATAGACATACCCTACGCACTCGCCGCCATTGTGGATGGTGAACCCCCTCGTCGCGCCGTCGCCCTGGAGATATCGATGGTGCTTCTCTCTGGAAACGGTGAGAGCACTGAGGTCAATGAGCGCCAGTTCATCGAACCCGGCTGTCTTGCCCGTGAGAGGTTCAAGATGGAGCTGCGGCTCAGGCAATCGCGAGGCCAAGCGGTCACGGGGTACACTGACCATGTAGATTGGAAACCGCGGGAATAGTCCGTGGCGGATGTAAAGCCCCTGAGACACGTTGTTGAACGTGAAAGTGATCAGCGCTTTGATCGATGCTCCGCGCATTTGCGCGTGAACGAACGTCTTGGCGATAAGCCGATTGCCAATGCCGTCGCTCTGGCGATTTGCTGACACGAACAGCTGCGCCAGGAACCAAAGTTTATCGCAAACCCAACTCCATGCGAACCCGATGATCTCCCCGTTGTCATCGGCGACCCATAAGCCTTCGGCATCGTCCCTCAGCGAGAAGGCCTGGAAGTTCGGAGGGTGAGAGGATGCCATCTTTCCGAAGCCCCTCCGTTCGGTGAGTTCATTAATGCTGGCGACGACGATCTCATCGGCTTGCTTCAAGTCGTCGACGCGAGCGGGTCGGCATACGACCGGCATTTTCGAGGCCTTCTCCGGAATGATCAGGCCAACGGCCGAATATTCTGGTTCATGCGGAAGAAATTCTTCGGATCATATTTGGCCTTTATCCGCTGCAGACGCCGGTAGTTCGGTCCATAGGCGGCAGCGACGGAATCACCCGCCTCGTCATCATCGAGATAGTTGACATACCGACCGGAGGCGAAGAACGGCCGCATTCTTTCGTAAGTTTCGCGCGTCCAGGCGATGCAGCGGCTCGTATCGTCAGGCTGCATCCATTGCGTGAGTATCAGGAAGTTATAGCCCTCTTGCCGATGCGGAAATGCCGTATCCGTTGCATCAACACGGGTCGCCGCGCCGTGGATGTGTTCAAGAAGCAGCTGGCCCATCGGAGTCGGGCAGCGCGCGAAACATTCGATCATGGTCGCAATCGCAGCATCACTCAGCTCCATCAGGAAGTTCGATTTCCAATAGTTGAGGGCGCCTCTGGGGTAGTTGGCGTCGAGCATGCTGTTGAGCTGGCAATAGGGGATCGGCCCGACTGCGTCCAAGATCGGTGTCCCGAACTGCTTCAGTGGCCGTGTGGCTCGTTCGGCATCCGCCGCCGGGCCGCAGTGGCAGGTGACCAGTGCGGCCACCTCTGTGCCGGATCCGTCGGGCGCATGGGTCAGAGATGCGAACAGCGTGTGCTCGTCCGATAGCGATTGCGTGCTGGCCCGGAAGAATTCGAGCAGGTCACGGGACCGTTCGACAGAGTAGATAATTGGGCCGCCGGTAATGATCGGTCCTACTGTATGGAGGTCGTATTCGAGACTGGTGGCGATCCCGAAGTTTCCGCCGCCGCCGCGGATGGCCCAGAACAGATCTGGCTCCTCTTGCTTGCTGGCCCGCAAAACCTTTCCGTCGGCCGTGACGAGTTCGACAGCCCGCAAATTATCCAGTGCCAGGCCGTACTTGCCCATCAGCCAGCCCAGTCCTCCTCCCAGCGTTAGCCCCGCGACTCCCGTGGTCGAGACCACGCCGCCGGTGACCGCAAGGCCGTGAAGCTGCGTCTCGCGATTGACTTCGCCCCAGGTGACTCCGCCCTGCGCCCGTACGGTTTTGCCTGCAGCATCGACGTGGACGCCCCTCATTGGTGACAGGTCAATCATTATCCCGCCGTCGATGGTCGCGCGTCCTGCCACATTGTGGCCGCCGCCGCGAACCGCGATTTCGAGGCCAAGCTTGGTCGCAAGAGCGATCGCATCCGCGACGTCGGCCACACCGCGGCATCCGGCAATCAATGCCGGCCGCTTGTCGACCAGCCCATTGTGGACCTTTCTCGCCTCCTCGTAGCCCTCGTCCGCTGGCTTGAGGAGTTGTCCTCCGAAGGAGGCGCTAAGGTCGGCGGCAGCGCTGGCGACAGATGCGATGGACAACATGACACGGTCTCCCCAATTTAACCCGCCATATCTTCAATCGGGGGCTGCCTCGGAGCAAACCTGAAGAATTCAGGTGAAGATGAATTGATTTCATCTAGACTGGTTGCATGCACAAGCTGCCGCCACTGATCGAACTCCGCGCTTTCGATGCTGCCGCCCGCCACCTGAGCTTTAAGAAGGCCGCCGCAGAACTCGGCGTGACGCCAACGGCGATCAGCCACCAGATCGGGCTGCTCGAGCGGTATTGTGGCCGCGCCCTGTTCCGCCGCAGACCGCGGCCTCTTTCGCTGACCGATGCGGGAGCCCGGCTGTTCCCCGCCATCCGTGGCGGGCTTGAGGTGTTTGCCGCCGCAATCGCGGCAGTCAAGTGGGACAGCGATCAACAACCTCTTCGGGTGACGACAACGAACGCTTTCGCCAGCCGCTGGCTCGTGCCCCGCCTGCCCGCGTGGCGGAAGTTGCATCCCAACGTACCGATGGAAGTCATTGGCACGGACACCGTGCTCGATCTGCAGGCGGGGGATGGCGATGTCGCCATTCGTTATGCAACCAGCCGAGTAGTGCCGACGGACGGCATCGTCGATGATCTCTTCAAGGATACATTCTGGCCTGTCTGCAATCCGCGTTTGCTTTCAACGGGAGGCCTGAAGAGACCAGTCGACCTCGCAAGCCACGTTCTGATCCACTCCTACTGGTCGCCGGCCGATCGTGAGCCGCCCACATGGCAGAGATGGCTAGCAGCGGCTCAGCGCAGATGGCGCGAAGTCCCCCAATTGAAGGACATGCAGCACTTGAGTTTCCGGGAGGAATTGCACGCCATCGAGGCGGTGATCGCCGGGCAGGGAGTCGGGATTTTCAGTGATGTGCTCGTGGCACACGAACTCGCCGCTGGTACGCTCGTGAAAGCTTTCAGACTGAGCTTGCCTGGCTATAGTTTCTTTATGGTCCGGAGGCCAAGCCATCCGCGCGCGAGGACCATCCGAGCCTTCTCTGAATGGCTGCAGTCAGCTACTTAATCCGCTTCTCTTTGCCTTCGAAATGTCCGCTGGGGTTCGTGACCGACAAAGCTCAAAGCGAGCATAACGCGTCTTCTTCGCGTGCGTAGCGGCCAGCATCGAGGCGGCGAGAATGAAAAGCTGCCTGACGTTCATCTTCTCCTCAACCGGGCGCGGAAGAGATCCGGCTACAGTTCATCCTTCCCTTTTCCTGATGACCAAAACTCACTTTCGATACTGCTGGTCGCTGACCTTCTCCATCCAGTCGACGTTCCTGCCGTCGAGCGACTCCTGGATGGCGATATGGGTCATCGCGGTCGTCGGCGTCGCGCCGTGCCAGTGCTTCAACCGCGGCGGAAACCACACCACGTCTCCTGGTCGCACTTCCGCGATCGGGCCGCCGTCGCCCTGCACCCATCCAAGTCCCGCCGTCACGATCAGAGTCTGGCCGAGCGGATGCGTGTGCCAGGCGGTGCGGGCTCCCGGCTCGAACGTGACCTGTGCGCCGCTGACCCGTGCCGGATCTGGCGCCTGGAATAACGGGTCGACGCGGACCGATCCGGTAAACCAGTCTGGCGAACCTTTCGTCGAGGCGCGAGAACCGTTTCGTTTGATCTCGATATCCATGTCACTGCTCCCTTCTTCGATCGAACAAATTTGCGCCGCAAGCTAACGCAGGCTGGTCAACGCAGGGACGGCGCCTGCGCTGGCGGCTATTGCTCGCCACCGC
>JAICIT010000326.1 GCA_025960445.1 Bradyrhizobium sp.
CCTCAGACGCCAATAACGCGGCTATGGGAAAAATATTGCTGGCCCTGAAAGGCGCCGGGATCGCCGAAAACGATTTCCAGACCTCGCGGCTATCGCTACAGCCCCAATACGCACCCAATCGCACCGGACCATCTCTGGTCGTCGGATATCGCGCAAGTAATCGCGTCACTGTTCGCTTGCGCGAGCCAAACAAGCTCGCGAGCGTGATCGACACGCTAGTCAGCGCCGGCGCGAACGACATCGGGGGCATTGCGTTTACGGTGTCGAACGCCTCGAAGCTTCTCGATGGCGCGCGCGAACAGGCGATAGCCGATGCGCGCCGCAAGGCAGAGATCTATGCCAAGGCGGCCGGCGTTAGCTTGGGCGCGCCAGTGAACATCTCGGAAGAAAGCAGTCCCGTTCCGGCGCCTTTTCGCAAAAATATTGCGACAATGGCGGCAGCACCAGCACCGGTTTCACCAGGCGAAGAAACGCTACAGGTCACGGTCAGCGTGTCCTGGGCTATCAAGCCGAACGAACAGTAACCCTCACGCTGCGGCCCGCAGTGGACGTGCGTACCAGGAGCCGGAGACGTTCTTTAGGCTTCGTTTCGGTCGCTTGTTTCAGAAGGCGATGACGAGAGCTCGACCACCTGCCCCGGCTTGAGCACGACAAAGCGCTCGCGTGGAATCTTTGCCTCATCGAGCGCAGCATGGAGCGCTGTGACCGGCGCGTCGATCGCTTCATCAGTTAATTGAAACGTGCCGTGATGATGCGCGAGCGCTTGCTCGGCGCCGCAGTCGCCCAGTGCCATGACGGCATCGGCGGGATTCATGTGCTGGTCGCGCATGAACCAGCGCGGCTCATAAGCCCCGATCGGCAGGATCGCCAAACGAAGCGGGCCGTGCGTTTGCGCGACCCGGCGGAAATGCTTGCCGTCGCCGTAGCCGGAATCGCACACGATGTAGATTTTACCAGCCGGCGTCTCCAGCACAAAACTGGCCCATAGCGCTCTGTTGCGGTCGAACAATCCGCGCGCCGTCCAATGCCGGGTCGGCACCAGCGTCACCGCGACGCTGCTACTGAGTTCGATTCGCTCGTGCCAATCGAACGTTTCAGCCCGGATGGCCCGGTCGGCCTTGCGCATGGTTATGTCATTGCCGAGTGGAGTGATCACGCGCGGGGAAAACCGGGCAGCCAGTCTCGACAGCGTAGCGACGTCGAGGTGATCGTAGTGGCCGTGCGATACCAGCACGGCATCGATCGGAGGCAGCGCGTCGAATGCGATGCCGGGATCGTTGCGACGCTTCGGGCCGGCCCAGCGGAATGGCGAGGCTCGCTCCGACCAGATCGGATCGATCAGCATGTTCAGTCCAGACGCCTGGATCAGCCAGCTGGCATGACCGACAAACGACAACCGCACCCGTTCCCCCTCAACCCGAGCTGGCGGCGTATCGGCGTGAGGGCTCGGCGCCCATTTTGGCCATGCCTGTCGCCGCCGATCACGGCTGAACTGCCATCGAAGTACCTGACGAAGCGATTTTGGCGGCGCGCCATCCGGATCGAAGAACTGCCTGCCATCGAAATGGTCGGATATCGGTCTGGAAAACGTTTCGCCGGAGGATGTCATGACCCGATTGGCCCCAAAGGTCTCTATTTTGCAAGGTCCAGCCCCGCGATCCAGCTTCACGAAAGCGCCATCTGACGGCAGTTTCCTTGACTTTTGCCCCTTCCGGGAGTTTAACGCCGGCAATCTTCGGAAAGACGTTCTTTTCGACCCGCCGCCCGGTCCTTGAGGCCGGAGGTCAACGCCCGACAGCGCGATGCGCCCTCGGGCGCAAAGGTGTTTCGGCATAGGCCTAAAGGCCGTTTGGACTGGTGCTGATGTTCGACAATCTGTCGGAAAAGCTTGGTGGCATTCTCGATCGGCTGACCCGGCGCGGGTCGCTGACGGAGGCCGATGTCGATGCCGCAATGCGCGAGGTGCGCCGAGCGCTGCTGGAAGCCGACGTCTCGCTCGACGTAGTCCGAAGCTTTACCGAAAAGGTCCGCGAGCAGGCGATCGGCGCTACCGTGGTCAAATCGGTTACTCCGGGCCAGATGGTGGTCAAGATCGTTCACGATGAGCTGATCGCCACGTTAGGTTCCGACGGCCAAAGCATCGACCTCAATGCGGTGCCGCCGGTTGCGATCATGATGGTTGGTCTGCAAGGCTCGGGCAAGACGACCACCACCGCGAAACTCGCCCGGCGCTTGAACCAGCGTGACAGGCGCAAGGTACTGATGGCCTCGCTTGATATCTATCGTCCAGCGGCGATGGAACAGCTTGCCGTGCTCGGGCACGATCTCGATCTTCCGACCTTGCCGATCGTGGCCGGTCAGAAACCGGCGCAGATTGCGAGGCGCGCGCTGGAAGCGGCCAAGCTAGGCGGCTACGACGTCGTGCTGCTCGACACTGCCGGCCGCACCACGCTCGACGAAGAAATGATGAGCGAGGCGGCCGAGATCAAAGCGGCCGCTCATCCGCATGAAATCCTGCTCGTCGCGGATTCGCTCACCGGCCAGGATGCGGTAAATCTTGCACGGTCTTTCGATCAGCGCGTCGGCCTCACCGGAATTGTTCTCACGCGCGTCGACGGCGACGGGCGTGGCGGCGCTGCGCTGTCCATGCGAGCCGTTACGGGAAAGCCGATCAAGCTGATCGGCACAGGTGAAAAGACCGATGCACTGGAAGATTTCCATCCCAGTCGGATCGCCGGCCGTATTCTCGGCATGGGCGACGTGGTCTCGCTGGTCGAGAAGGCCGCAGCCAACATCGACGCCGAAAAGGCCGCGCGCGTCGCCGAGAAGATGCGCAAGGGCCAGTTCGACCTCTCTGACATGCGCGAGCAATTGCTGCAGATGGCGAATATGGGCGGGATCAGCGGGCTGATGGGCATGATGCCCGGCATCGCCAAGATGAAAAATCAGATCGCGAATGCCGGGCTCGACGACAAGATATTGAAGCGTCAGGTCGCGGTAATCGACTCGATGACACGGCAGGAGCGCAAGCACCCGGATGTTCTAAAGGCCAGCCGCAAGAAGCGCATTGCAGCAGGCGCGGGCGTCAAGGTCGAGGAAGTCAACAAGCTCCTGAAGATGCACCGGAACATGGCCGACATGATGAAGGCGATGGGCTCCGGCAAACGCGGCCCCATGGCCGGCATCGCGCAAGCAATGGGCTTTGGCGGCGGTATGCCATCCGCCGAGCAGATGAAGGCGATGGCCGAAAAAATGCCCGGAGGCACAGGGCCGGGCGGCATGCCGACGCTGCCGAAAGATCTTCCCCCCGGACTGCGCTCCGGTCTGCCCAATCTACCGGGGCTCACCGGCCTGAGCGGCAAGCCGACTCTGCCCGGCCTCGGCGGCTTCCCCGGGAAGAAAAAATGACAACAGCTGTTCGCGGGCTTCCTCGCTCCCTCTCATCCCGGAATGACAAGGCAGTTGGCCAACATTCGATATTCAATCCCACCTCTCACAGGAGAACTAAATGTCAGTCGTTATCCGCCTTGCGCGCGCAGGCACCAAGAAACGCCCGGTCTATCATGTCGTGGTTGCAGACTCGCGCTTTCCTCGCGACGGCCGCTTCATCGAACGCCTTGGCCATTTCAATCCTCTGCTGCCCAAGGATAGCGAGGCGCGGCTGAAGCTTGATATGGACAAAGTGAAGGCCTGGCTCGCCAAGGGCGCGCAACCCTCCGATCGCGTGTCGCGTTTTCTCGACGCCGCAGGCGTGGCCAAGCGCGCCGCGCGCAACAATCCCGAAAAGGCCGTGCCGCGCAAGGAGCGCAAGGCCAACGCCGAAGCCGCCGCCAAAACAGCCTAGGGTTCGCCGTGAGTTCGGCCTCATGCTCGTGGAGCCACGGTGGCTTGTTTTGCCGTGGTCCTCAGCACGGGCCTCCTGGACTTTCTCACCCTGTGCACTGGCTTGGCGGTTCAGAGGATGAGACCCGGTGACGTCGTCCTCGCAAATTTGTGTCGCCCGGATCGGCGCCCCGCATGGTGTGCGTGGCGCGGTGAAGCTGTGGACGTTTACTGAGGACCCGCTGGCCGTTCGACGCTATGGACCGCTGGTCACAAAAGATGGCGCGCGTCAGTTCGAGTTGACCAGCGCCCGCGAGGCAAAAGGGCATCTGGTCGCTACCTTGAAAGGGGTTGTGAGTCGCGAAGAGGCCGAACGGCTCAATGGTCTCGAACTCTATGCTGCGCGCGACCGGCTGCCGGCCACCAGCGACGATGAATTCTACCACGCCGATCTGATCGGACTCGCCGCGCTGACAACGGCGAACGAGCCGCTCGGGCGTGTGGTGGCCATTCACAATTTCGGCGCCGGCGACATCATTGAGATCGCGCCGCCGCATGGAGCGACCATGCTGCTGCCGTTCAC
>JAICIT010000327.1 GCA_025960445.1 Bradyrhizobium sp.
CTGTTTGGATCGTCGCCCGCCCAGGTCAGCAGCGTTCGAACGGCTTCTTCCACTCTCGTTTGCGAGGTTTTCAGGGTGTAAATCTTGGCCATGAATGAGGCCCTTTCTTATGGACGGATCGGTCGGAGGAACAGTGAACGTTGGTCACCATGCTTCACCCTCTCATCGCAACTTGCGGCAGGTGCGTTCAACACCTGCCCGACCGCAAATTGGAATCCAGGACAGGGACAATCCAGGACAGGGACAATCCCAGGGACAACGCTCCAGTGAATTCGTGGCTCCGTTGGTATGGGCCATTTGGAATCGGACACCCGCTTTACTCGGTCGGACGTCTCGCTGCGCTGCACTAACCGCCATCACGGGGCCGGGTAACATGGAGCGAGCCGCTCGCCGGAACGCAGGCCAAGCAGCGATCTGGCATCATCATTTACGACCATAATTCACGCGCTGGTATTGGCAGCCAAGGACCCAATCCCCTGCCGGAATGTTAAGCCCGAGGTGGAGTCGATCGAGGCCGGGATGGAAACACTCGAGGCATATCTCGAAAGGAAGCACGAGGAGCTTGCGTTACTGAACGGGTTCCTCGGCAGTCCTTTGAGGCTGCGGCGCCCGAGCTCGATCGAGCAGGTGATTGAGCAGAAATTTCATCTTGCCGCATCGCTGAAGGCTGAGCATGAGCTGCACGATTGGGCGCTCACGGAAACTGCCTGGGCACATCAGGGCGGGCTACGCGCGGGGCCATTCGAGTTCAGGTATGACTATCAGCGCGCCGACCTCGAAGTGCGCGGCCCATCCTTTTACGAACTCGACAGTTCGGCGGGACCGAACGAGACAATCTATACGTCATCCGGCATGGCGGCGATCTCAACGCTGCTGCTGGCCTTCGTACGCTTGATGTCGGAGGCGGATGTCCTGGCATTACCTGGCTCCTACAGTGAAACGATAGAGCTAATCGAAAACTATACGCCTCAGTTGCGCCTCGTCCGGCTAAAACGCTCACCCTGCGAGGTCGCGCCTGGTGCCATCGGATCGCGGATTCTCCTCTTCGATTCATGTACGTCCGCCGGCGCATTCGAGGCGACCCTGCGTTGTGCAAAGCCGCAGCTCGACCTCGTTATTTTCGATACGACCTGCTTCTCAAGCGGCTCGGGGCGAATCCGCCGAGTTCTGAGCTGGGCACAACGGTGGGAAATTCCGATCGTGCTGGTGCGCAGCCATACCAAGCTCGATTCCCTCGGCCTGGAGTACGGGAGGCTCGGCTCCGCGGTGTTCGTAGCCGGCAAGAAACGCGCTACCGCACCGAAGCAGGAATGGCTTCAGGAACTCGCCGTGGAAATGCGCAATGCCGTGCGGCTGTTCGGGGGCGCGGCTTTGCCAGCGCATTTCCCACCTTACGTCGGAACGAGAGCCTACCGCACGCTGACAGACCAGCGGGTCGCGGCCATTTTGCGTAACAGCAGGCGGACAGCGCGCTATTTCGCGTCCGTGCTTCCCGGCTCGTCGGCGGAGCTGCATTTCGCTCATGGACTCTACGTCACGCTGGCGCCGAAGAGAACGCTAGACGAGAGACAGACGAAACAGGCCGCGGCGGACTTGTGTGATGACCTGAGAAAGGCCGGATTGCCGATGCGCCACGCGGGGAGCTTCGGTTTTGATTTCGGCGCGGCGGAATGGTTCCGCGACACGACCCGCAATCGCTATGTCCTCAGGATCGCGGTGCCCGACCTCCCGACGCTGCTTTGGGACCAAGTCGCCAGAGCCGTGGTCCAATGGTGGTCGGCGCATGAGGAGCAAGTGCTTCCTACTTCCGGTTTGCCTATGAATGCGTCCGTCTAGGCCGGCGGGCGGATGAGTTTGGATGCTGACCTTTCGCGGAGCACCAGAGTGATTCACGAGATCCTGCGTTGGGCTGCCTCGCTCGGCACAATGGGGGCCGGGCTGGTTCTGGCTGCGCGTGTGCGGCCGCGAACGACTGGCTGGGCTTTCGTGGTGCTGACCGGCGCATCGATAATCTGGATCGCGATCGGCTATCTCACCGCTGAATATGCACTGATGGTGCAAAACGTGGTGGTGACGCTCATCAATCTGTTCGGCATTTACCGGTGGCTGATATGGAAGGGGAAGGTCTGAAAAGCCATCGAATGTGCCGGTCAATCTCAGCTCACTGCTGTTTTTCCCAGAATGACAGCAGCCCCTGGGACGCCGAGCCGCCGATCACGCAAGGGATCCCGATCGCCACCTGGCCGAGCGCGGCGGCCGAGACGCAGCCGAGCGCCACCGCGCCCACTCCGACCTGCCCCCAGAAATCGAGATTGCGTCGCGCATCAGAGCCCTTGAGCTTCAGCTCCTCGACGGCGGCAAGCGCATCCTTGCGAACGGCGGTGAGCTGCACTGTGTCGGCAGCCTCGACCACCTCGCCCAGCGGCACTTTGATCGGCTCCGGCTGCGTAGCCAATTCGCTGCGGAGAAATTCACGCAAGCCCGTGTCGCGAACCGCGTAGCTCGCAAGCGTATAGCGCGCCATGCTGCCGATACTCAGCTTGTCGACGGTGTCCCGGCTTTTGCTCCAGGGGAGCATCTGCATGATGCGCAAAACCGGTACATGCGAGCCGGTTGCGAAGTAATAACCCCAGAGCGTATCGAGCAGGTCCTGATTGCCGGCGAAGGTCTGAATCATCTTCAGCTTCTTGTCATCCTTGGCAAAAGGATTCTTGGTGAAGACACCGCGTATTTTGTCGAACATCCCGGGCTTTGTTTCCTCCAGCGGGATTTCGGCAAGCGTCGGCAGTTTGCCCGCGAGATAGCTGTCGATCATCACCTTGCGTCCCGGCATGCGCGGCGCGACCTTGCGAAGCAAATAGCGCCAGTCAGACAATCCCGAATAGGCGATCGCGCGGACGATCACCCATTCGTCTTCGGGCGCGACCGGAAACATGCTGGTGACGAGTTGCTCGGCCTTGGACGGGTTGGATCCGATCGCGCCGGCGATGAAGCCGAGATAGATGCCGGCATTCTCCGGCTCCTTGAAGGTCTGGGCGTGGAATAGCACCCGCACGGCCGCGGGGACATGCGCGTAGTCCGGCTTCGCCCGGTAGTTGTAGATCCAGCGCTGAACGACATCGAGCGAAGCGCGCGCATCGAGTTCCGGCGTGACCGCCGCATTCACGGGTGCGATCAGCAAAACCGATGCGATCAGGAATATTACGTAGCGCATGTGATGCTCCCAGAAGCACCCTCGCCTCCTGCGAAAGCGCTTCAGACCCCCTATGTTCGGCCCTAATGGCTAGGAACTATTTGAAGCGGCTATGCGACATTTTCGCGAACACGCGGTTCGGCCTTGCGTCCAAATTAAGGCAAACCGCCAATCCTCTAGCCCGCAACTGACCTTATCCAAGACATTGTTTCGCCCCGCCGGGGCATTTCCATCGCCTGGTCGTCGAATGGGAAGGCAGGCGGGACGATGAACAAAGGAGGCGCGCGGGGCGGACAAAACCGCCCGGCGTTTGTGGCGTGGCCGCTGGCAATTGCGCTTGCAGGGTTGTTTTGCCGACACGCGCTCGCTGCCGAGGCGATCGACGTCGAGGGCAATCGCCGGATCGACGCGGAGACCGTGCGTTCCTATTTTCACGCGGCTCCCGACGGACGTTTTGACGAGGCCGCGCGCGACTCCGCACTCAAATCGCTGCTGGCGACTGGCCTGTTCACGAACGCGACGATCGAGCGGAAGGGCCAGCGGCTGGTGGTGCACCTCACCGAGGCGCCGGTGCTTGATCGTGTCGCGTTTGAAGGCAACAAAAAAATAAAGGACGAAAAACTTAGCGCCGTAATCGAATCGAAGCCGCGCGGCACCTTGCAGCGCTCGGTGGTCCAATCCGACGTCGGCCGCATCATGGAAGCCTATCGGCATGCAGGGCGAGACGATGTCGGCGTGGTGCCGAAGATTATCGACCGTGGCAACGAGCGCGTCGATCTGGTCTATGAAGTGACGGAAGGTCAGAAGACAACCGTCCGGCAGATCGAATTCGTCGGCAACAAGGTGTTCAGCAAACGGCAACTCGCGGCCGTCATCAAAACCTCCGCCACCAACATTCTCAGCTTTCTGACCGGCGGCGACGCCTACGACCCGGATCGCGTCGCGGCCGATCGCGAGCAGTTGCGGCTGTACTATCGCAGCAAGGGCTATGCCGACGCCAACGTGACCTCGGCAAAGGCCGAATACGATCCGGCGCTGCACGGATTTGCGCTGACGTTCACGATCGATGAAGGCGAGCGCTATCACTTCGGCGACATTTCCGTCGTCTGCAACGTGCCGGGAGTCGATTCAGAGAAACTCCGTCGTCTGCTGGTGGCGAAGCCGGCGGCGACGTTCGATGGTGGCGCGCTGGACAAGACCAC
>JAICIT010000328.1 GCA_025960445.1 Bradyrhizobium sp.
CGCTCATCCGAGAATCGCGCAGCGTCCAGTCACGAACGATCTGGCGGCACCGTTGCAGTTTCGCGTCGTCCTGCGGCGAGCCTGCCGCACCCGAATTCTCAGGGGATCGTGCCGCCTGATCGATCACGGCCTGACAGGCAACGAGTTCTTCGCGGCCGTCGGCCCGCGCCGCCAAGGACATCAGAACCAGCGACGCGGCAACCGCCGCGCCGGCAAGTTTGACCACGCTCATCCTCTAGCCGAGCCGCTGCCGCGCCAGCGCGGCGCCGGCGCCGAGCGCCATCAGCTTCGCTTCGGCAATGTCACGACGCATCGGCGCCATCCCACAGTTCGTCGTTGCGACGATGTTGCTCTTCGGCACAAATTTCGAGACGTCGTCGATCACCTTCGCGACCTCCTCGGCGGTCTCGATGCTGTCACTGGCGACATCGATGACGCCGGCCTGAACGACCTTGTCCTTGAGCAGCCCGAGCAAGTCCAGCGGCACCCGGGAGTTGCGGCACTCGATCGCGACCTGCTGGATCGGGCTCTTGGCGATCGCCGGAAAAATATCTTCGTATTGCCGCCATTCGCTGCCGAGCGTTTGCTTCCAGTCGGTGTTGGCCTTGATGCCGTAGCCGTAGCAGATGTGCACGGCGGTGGCGCAGGTCAGGCCTTCGGCAGCGCGCTCCAGCGCGCGGATGCCCCAATCGCTGACCTCATCCATGTAGACGTTGAACGCGGGCTCGTCGAACTGAATGACATCGACGCCGTCGTCCTGCAACGCCTTGGCTTCCTCATTGAGCAGGTCGGCAAAAGCGAACGCCATCTTGACCCGATCGCCGTAATATTTATCGGCGATGGTGTCGATGATCGTCATTGGACCGGGCAGGGTGAATTTCAGCTTGCGCTTGGTGTGGGTCCGGGCGACCCGCACCTCGTCGGCATGGACGCGCCCCTTTAGTCTGAGTGGCGCCACCACTTGGGGCACCATTGCCTTATAGCGGTCTTTTCGGATTCCCATCTCGACCTTGTGGGCGAAATCGATGCCTTCGATCTTCTCCAGAAAGCCATGGACGAAATGCTGGCGCGCCTGCTCGCCCTCGGTGACGATATCTATGCCCGCGTCTTCCTGCAGCTTGACAGCGAGCATGGTGGCATCGCGCTTGGCCCGGACCAGCTCATCGCCCTTGGACTTCCAGGGCGCCCACAGCGTATTGGGCTCGGCCAGCCATTCCGGCTTGGGCAGCGAGCCTGCGATCGTGGTCGGAAAAAGCATCAGCGTGTCCTCGGGGTTTGGTGAATTGAGGCCTATCTGCCATGTCTCGCGGGCGGCGTACAGGACAACAAAAGTCGTCGTGGTACGGCTCGTATTGGACTAACCCCGGCGCCGGCAGCGTATAGACTTCAACCACAACAAACTCTGTTCTAGGATGGCCCGATCAAAATGACGAAAACCTCATGATCGACCTGTATTATGCGCCGACGCCGAACGGCTGGAAGATTTCGATCATGCTGGAAGAGCTCGGCCTTCCCTATACCGTGATCCCCGTGAACATCCGGGCGGGCGAGCAGTTCAAGCCGGATTTTCTCGCGATCAGCCCAAACAACCGCATTCCGGCGATCGTGGATCGCGCGCCTGCCGATGGCGGTCCGCCCTTTTCGGTATTCGAGACCGGCGCGATCCTGATCTACCTTGCCGACAAGGCTGGACGCTTTCTGTCGAAGGAGATGCGCGCGCGCTCAGTGGTGATGCAATGGCTGATGTGGCAGATGGGCGGACTCGGTCCCATGCTCGGTCAGCACGGCCATTTCGCGCTCTACGCGCAAGAAAAGATTCCCTATGCGATCGAGCGCTATCGCGACGAAGCCGCCCGGCTGTATCGTGTTCTCGATACCCAACTCGGCAAGACCGGGGCTTACGTCGCGGGCGATTATTCGATTGCCGACATCGCCTGCTTTCCGTGGACCATGACGCACAAGGCGCAGGGCTTTACGCTCGACGATTATCCGAACGTCAAGCGCTGGTACGCCGAAGTCCGGGCGCGGCCGCAGGTGCAGGCCGGTCTTGCGCTCGGCAAATTCGTCAAGGAGCCGTTCGACGAGCAGGCGCGCAGGAACATGTTCGGACAGGCCGCCAAGGAAATTGGGCGAAAAAGTTGATGGATGGTTTCGTCGTGGCGGGGCTTCTCCGGGTCACCCACGTGTTTTCTCTTCCTTGCATAGCCGGGAGCAGCCCCACCCATCACATCGTTCGCTCCGCTCTCGTGAACCAAAGGAAATCACATGATCGAATTCTTCTTTGACTGCTCCAGTCCCTGGACCTATCTCGCCTTCCACAACATCCAGCCGCTTGCGAAGGAATTCGGGTCCGAAATTGTCTGGCGGCCGATCCTGGTCGGCGGCATCTTCAACACCATCAATCCCAGCGTCTACGCCTCGCGCGAGCATCCCGTCGCCGCCAAGGTTGCATACCAGAAAAAAGATATGGCGGATTGGGCCCGCTCGGCGGGGCTCGCGATCAAAATGCGGCCGACGGTATTTCCGGTCAACAGCGTCAAAGCGATGCGCGGCTGCATCTGGCTCGGCAAGGACATGCTGCCGTTCGCGCGCGCGGTGTTCGAATCTTATTGGGGCGGCGACAAGGACATCTCGCAGGATGTCGTGCTGAGCGAAATCTGCAAGGGAGTCGGAATCGATCCGGCGAAGTTCTTCGCGGGCATCGGCGAGCAGGCCATCAAGGACCAGCTCAAGGCCAACACCGATGAAGTAATGGCGCGCGGCGGCTTTGGCTCGCCGACGATCTTTATCGACAAAACCGATATGTATTTCGGCAATGACCGGATGCCCCTGATCCGGGAGGCGCTGCAGCGGCGAACAGCGAGCGCCGCCTGATGCCAAAAGCGGTCGTCTGCCGCGAACTCGGTCCGCCGGAGCGCTTGCATCTGGAAAATTTTGCCCCGACGCCGCTGCGCAACGGGCAGGTGCGAGTCGCCATTCATGCGGCCGGTATCAATTTTCCCGATATTCTGATGGCGGCCGGCGAATATCAGCTCAAACCCGAATTGCCGTTCACGCCGGGCATGGAAGCCGCCGGCGAAATATCTGAAATCGGCGATGGCGTGGCTGGCGTCGCGCCGGGCAACCGGGTCATTGTCAAATTGCGACATGGCGGATACGCCGACGAGGCCGTGGTTTCACCTGCTCAGCTTACGCCATTGCCTTCGAACTTCGACTATGCCGAGGGCGCGACGTTTCTTGCCGCTCACGGCACCGCCTATCACGCGCTGATCGATCGCGGGCAGGTGAGAGCAGGCGAAGTGTTGCTGGTGCATGGCGCGGGCGGCGGCGTTGGGCTCGCCGCGGTCGAGATGGGCAAGATGCTTGGCGCGACCGTGATCGCAGCGGCATCGTCCGAGGCAAAGCTTGCGGTCGCAAAGGAAAAAGGGGCCGATCATCTGCTGCTTTACGCCCGCGAACCCTTCCGCGGTGCCGTCAAGCGCATCACCGAGGGGCGCGGCGCGGACGTGGTGTTCGATCCTGTCGGCGGCGACATTCTTGAGAATAGCCTGCGCTGCATCGCCTGGGGCGCGCGCGTGCTCGTGATCGGTTTCACCGGCGGCATTGGCCTTGCGCGCACGAATCTGCTGCTGATCAAGGGCGCCAGCGTGCTCGGCGTCCGCGCCGGCGAAGCGGCACGGCGAAATCCGACGCTCGGTGAGGTTCGGATCAAAAACTTGATGCAATGGGCGGAGGCCGGCAAGATCCGCCCCCACATCTCGCACCGGCTGCTGCTGGAAAACTACGCGCAGGCCATGCGGCTATTGATCGACCGCAAAGCGATAGGACGAGTGGCGTTGATGATGCGGTGAGGGATGCGCGATTAAGCGAACTGATAAAGGCAATGCGATTAAGCGCGCTCCGGTAGCCCGGATCAGTGAAGCGATATCCGGGGCGTCTCTCGGAATTATCCGAGGTCGCGTTGCTCATGCGGGCTACAAGTGGCGCCTGGCACGTCCTACTCAGTCATACTCCCGTTCATGCCACCAAGGGAAATAGTCCGGCATGTCGGAGGAGATTTTATCCTTGAACACCGCGGGGCGTTTTTCCAGGAACGACACCACGCCTTCTTTCACATCCGCGGAGCGGCCACGGGCATAGATGCCGCGGCTGTCGATCTTGTGCGCCTCCATCGGATCGGCGGCACCGAGCATGCGCCACATCATCTGGCGGATCAGCGCCACCGAAACCGGCGCGGTTTTCGCCGCGATTTCACGGGCAAGCGCGCGGGCGGTAGGCAGCAACTCGTCCGCGGGCACCACCTTGCTGACGAGGCGGCCGGCCAGCGCTTCCTGCGCCGGGAATACCCGGCCGGTATAGCACCAC
>JAICIT010000329.1 GCA_025960445.1 Bradyrhizobium sp.
GTCGTGCGCTCGCTCGATCTGCTCGGCCTGGCCTATCTGCATTTGATCGAGCCGCGATCGAGCGGCGCCGGCCGCGCTGAGGTCAACCATCAGAATGTGCCCTCGGCGATGGTGCTGTTTCGGCCGATCTGGCGCGGCGCGTTGATCACCGCCGGCGGCTTTACCGGAGAGGCGGCTGAGGCCGCGATTGCCGCCGGCCATGCCGACGCCATCGCTTTCGGCCGCATCTTCATTTCCAATCCCGATCTGCCGCGACGCCTGCGAGAAGGATGGCCGCTGACGCCATATAACCGCGCAACGTTTTATGGCGGAGACAAGACCGGGTACACCGACTATCCGATTTACGCGGAACTGGAGCGGGCCTGAGCGTCATGACGCGCGCAAAGGAAGCACGATCAACGAAGCGCCCAGTGACCAGCGCTGCGAAAGCGGCAGCAATCTCAACCGGCACCGCAACCGGCAAATGCCTGTGCGGAAGCGTTTGCTTCGAGATCGATGTCCCCGCGCGCTGGGCATGGCATGATCATTCTGCGGCGAGCCGGCGGGCCCATGGCGCAGCCTACGCGACCTATGTCGGGAGCTGGCGCAAGCGTTTTCGGATCACCAGCGGTTCGAGCATCATTGCGCGGTACGAGGACACGGCCACGAAAACGGTGCGCAGTTTCTGTGCGCGATGCGGCACGCCGATTTGCTACGAACGCCCACGCTCCCCGCACATGGTGAATATTCCGCGCGCGCTTTTCTCCAGCCGCACCGGCCGGCAGCCGCTCTATCATATAGCGATCGAGGAGTTGCAGGACTGGGCCTACACTGGCGAGCCCTTGGTGCCGCTCAAGGGCTTTCCCGGTGTGGTGTGGCAGCGATCCAAAAAGAAGAAACGCAGCGATCGCGACGGGATGTTCTGATGCGTGACGCGGAGTCGGCAAGGCCGATGCAGGGCAGCCATGAGCGCGCTTCCTTGATCTCAACCTTATCGATCAGCCATGATGATAGTGCCGACGGCAACGGCCGCGGGCAGGGAGGACTTTCATGAATCGCATTACCGGGCGCTCGGCGTTCCTCGCATTGCTCAAGGACGAGGGCATCACGCACCTGTTCGGCAATCCCGGCACCACCGAACTGCCGATCATGCACGCACTCAAGGACCATCCCGACCTGACCTATGTGATGGCGATGCAGGAAAGCCTGGTGGTCGCGATTGCCGACGGTTTCAGCCGCGCCTCGGGGCGCCTCGTTGCGTGTAATGTCCACGTTGCGCCCGGGCTCGGCAATGCGATGGGCTCGCTCTACAATGCGAGCTTCACCGGCACGCCGATGATCCTGACCGCGGGACAACAGGAACAGGGGCATGGGCTGATGGAGCCGTTGCTCTACGGTCCGCTGGTCCGGATGGCCGAGCCGTTGGTGAAATGGGCAGTCGAGGTGTCACGCCTGGAGGACTTGCCGCGCATCGTGCGCCGGGCCGCCAAGATCGCAACCACGCCGCCGACTGGACCGGTGTTCATCTCGCTGCCTGGGGACATCCTGAATTCCGAAGCCGGCATCGAACTCGGCCGTTCGACCCGCGTCGACACGCGGGTCAAACCATCCGATGAAGCATTGCAGGCGCTCGCCGCGCGCATTCTCAAAGCCGAACGCCCCGTGATCATCGCCGGCGATGAAATCGTCAAAAGCGACGCGCTGCGGGAAGCAGCCATGCTGGCGGAGGCGCTCGGCTGTCCGGCCTATCAGCAATCGACACCATACGGAGCGCACTTTCTGTCGGAGAGCCTATGCTTCATGGGCGCGCTCTCACGCCTGCAGAAGCAGGTGCGCGAGGTGCTATCGCCCTACGATCTGATGATTGTGCTCGGCGCCGATCCGCTGCGAATGTCGGTGCATAGCGAGATCGATCCGCTGCCGGAGGGATTGCCGATCGTGCAGATCGGCCTGGTCGAATGGGATCTTGCCAAGAACTACGGCGCCGAGATCGCGCTGAAGGCCGATGTCAGGGAAACCCTGCGCGTCCTGGTGCCGGCCCTGAAAGCAGTCGGCGGCGCCGCGCTGGAAAGCCGGGCCAGGAAAGGCTTGTCGACGCTGGCTTCGAAGAATTGGGTGGCGCGGCGCGCGACTTTGGTCGAGCAGATTTCCAAAAATGGCGATCGCTCGCCGATCGACCCTGACTTCCTGGCGCTGCAAGTCGTCGAGGTCATGCCGGACAACGCCATCCTGGTCGACGAAGGCTTGACCTCTTCGAGGCAGATGCTGGCTTTGCGCCCGCATCGCGATCGCTACGGCTATCACGCGCTGGCCTCCGGCGGCATTGGCTGGGGATTGCCGGCTTCCGTCGGGGTCAGCATGGCGAATCCGGATCGGCCGGTCGTCTGTTTCTCCGGCGATGGCAGCGCGATGTATTCGATCCAGGCGTTATGGACCGCCGCGCATCACAAGCTGCCCCTGACGGTAGTGATCGTGAACAATGGCGGCTATCGCATCATCAAGCAGCGGCTGCTAGCGTTTCATGGTGACGATCATTACGTCGGCATGGATTTTGCCGACCCGCCAGTCGATTTTGTCGGCATGGCAAAGGCGCTTGGTTTGGAAGCCATGCGGATCACCGCGCCAAAGGATTTGAAGGCCACGCTTTCGTCGGCCTTCAATCGGCCGGGAGCGAAACTGATTGAGGTCATGGTCGATGGCTCGGTGTAGCTGGCAAGCGCAATCTACTCCGCTGCCCTTGCACCGATCCGAGGCCGGTACTGCACCGCCGGATGTGGCGCGGAGAGCCGCGCGCGATTTGCGCCGAACAGCTTCTCGCGCAGGGTCCCCGGCCGATACGCGGATTTGTAGCGGCCGCGCCGCACCAGTTCAGGAACCAGCATGTCGCTAATGTCCTCAAAATCGCCGGGCGAAATCGCAAACGGGACATTCAGGCCATCGACGTCGGTCTGGTCGAACCAGGCCTCGATCTGGTCGGCTACCTGCTCCGGGGTCCCGATCACAACCGGTCCAATGCCGCCGATGCCGACGTGCTCGGCGACCTCGCGCACGGTCCATACCCGGTCAGGATCAGCGCGGGTGATGTTATCCATTGCCGTGCGCCCGGCATCGTTCTGGACGTGACGAACTTGCTGGTCCAGATCGTAGGTGGAGAAATCGACTCCGGTCCATCCGGACATCAGGGTAAGTGCGCCCTCATGACTGACGTGGCGACGATAGTCGGCGTATTTGGCTTTGGCTTCCGCTTCGGTTCGTCCGAGAATGATCGTCAACATGCTGAACATCAGTACTTCGCTCGGATTGCGCCCGGCTTTCGCCGCGAGCTCACGAATGCCAGCGACTCGCGGCGCAATGATTTTGGCGGATGGTCCCGACATGAACACGCATTCGGCATGTTCGGCGGCGAATTGCCGTCCGCGCGGCGAGGTGCCCGCCTGGTAAAGCACCGGGGTTCGTTGCGGCGACGGCTCGCACAGATGAATCGCATCGAGCCGGTAATTCTTGCCCTCATGCCGGATCTGATGCACCTTGGCCGGGTCGGCGAAAATGCCGCGCGCGCGGTCGCGCAGCGCCGCGTCGTCCTCCCAGCTTCCTTCCCAGAGCTTGTAAACCACTTCCATGTATTCGTCGGCGACGTCGTAGCGGTCGTCGTGCGCGGTCTGCTTTTCCTTGCCGGCGCCCCGCGCCGCGCTATCGAGATAACCCGTCACGACATTCCAGCCGATGCGGCCATCTGTAAGGTGGTCGAGCGTCGACATCCGCCGCGCGAAAGTGTAGGGCGGCTCATAGGACAGGTTCGAGGTTACGCCGAAGCCGAGATTTTCAGTCACTGCGGCCATTGCAGAAATGAGCAGAAGCGGATCGTTGGCGGGCGTCTGAGTGGCGTTTCGCAAGGCCGCATCCGGACTGCCGCCGAACACATCATAGACGCCAAGCACATCGGCCAGAAACACGCCATCGAATCGCCCGCGCTCGAGCGTTCTCGCCAGATCGGTCCAGTACGGCAGGCGATTGTATTCCGCCGTCCGGTCGCGGGGATGGGTCCACAACCCCGGCGATTGATGCGCGACGCAGTTCATGGCAAAGGCGTTGAGCCGTATTTCTTTTTTCATGAGCCCGTCCCGAGATCGGCCCGCTTCAAAGCGGGCAACGTCCGAACTTGTTGCATTCGCCCCCGCGTTGGCAAGGCAAATTCTCAGCCGGTGCTTCCGGCGAAACCAGATGTCGGTACGCTGGATTCAGAGAAATTCACGACGTTGAAAGAACGACATGACCAGAGCTGACGCTGTCGCGCTGGCGCACGGATATCTTCAATCCGGCGAATTTCTGAGGGAACTCGACCGCAGGGTGGCGTATCCGACGGAAAGCCAGAACCCGGA
>JAICIT010000330.1 GCA_025960445.1 Bradyrhizobium sp.
CCAAATATCGTGACGCCCAGCATGCCGAAGAACACGGCCACGCCCACCGCCTGGCGCATTTCCGATCCGGAGCCAGTTGAAATCACGAGCGGCAGCACCCCGAGAATAAACGCAAAAGAAGTCATCAAGATCGGTCTCAGCCTCAATCGGCAGGCTTCGATAACTGCATCTAGACGGCTCCGACCCGCAAGCTCGATGTCGCGCGCAAACTCGACGATCAAAATGGCATTCTTTGCGGCGAGGCCGACTAGAACGACGAAACCGATCTGCGTCAGGATGTTGACGTCCTGCCCCATGATCCGGACACCTATGGTGGCGGCCAACAGGCACATCGGCACGATCAGGATTACCGCAAACGGCAGGCTCCAACTTCCGTATTGCGCTGCCAACACCAGGAACACGAACAACACGCAGATTGGAAATACCAGCAGGCCGGAGTTGCCCCCGCTAACTTGCTGATACGACAGATCGGTCCACTCGAAGGAAAAGCCGCTGGGAAGCGTCTCTGCGGCCAGCCGCTTCATGGTGTCGATCGCCGTCGCCGAACTGGTGCCGGGCGTGGTGTCGCCCTGCAATTCCGCCGTCGGATACAGATTATAGCGCGCCACGCGGTCCGGTCCCGAGATGTCGCGGAAATCGACCACGCTGCCGAGCTGCACCATGTCACCGGCTGCATTGCGCGTGCGCAATCGGGCGAGATCGGCGGTCTCTTTACGGAACGGCAAATCCGCCTGCGCCGTTACGTGATACGTTCGACCGAGGATATTGAAATCATTGACGTAAGCGGAACCGAAATAGGTCTCGATTGCGTCGGTCACATTCTGGATTGGTACCCCGAGCTTCTGCGCCTTGACGCGATCGATATCGACGAACACCTGTGGCGTATTCGCGCTAAATGGAGAAAACACCGACGTGAGCCCCGGCGCCTTGCGGGCTGCCGCCACGAGTTCGTCGGTGGCGGCCGCCATCAACTCGGGACCGCGTCCGCCGCGATCCTGAATTCGCATGGCGAAACCGCCTCCGGTGCCGATGCCGGGGACTGCAGGCGGCGGAATGACAATAATGAATGCGCCCTCGAGGGCGGCCAAGCGCTTGCGCAAATCCGCTGTGATCGCATTTGATGTGAGACCCTTCTTCAAGCGGACTTCGGGCTCCTCGAACACAGGAAACAACGCCGCGGCATTGCTGGCCTGGGTACGCGTAGCCCCGGATAGTCCAGCGAACGCCGCCACGCGAACGATGCCCGGAGTATTGAGAGCGATGTTTTCGATCTGGCGGACGATCTCGGTGGTTCGTGCCAGCGAGGCCGCTCCTGGCAGCTGCGCGGAAATGATGATATAGCCGCGATCCTGCGCCGGGATAAAGCCCTGCGGAGTAGTGGCAAGCAGCCAGCCCGCGCTGCCAATTAGCCCGACGTAGATCAACAACATCACGAGCGAATGACGGATCACAAAATCAGCGGCACCGGCATAGAAGTGTGACAGGCGGTCAAAGCTGCGGTTGAAGAAACCGGTAAATGCGTTCCAGCCCCGCGCGATGAAATTCCAGTTCGCGGGCGGCCGTTTCTCTTGATGCGGCTGCAGGATTTGGGAGGCCAGCGCCGGCGAAAGCGTCAGCGAACAGAAGCAGGAAATCGCGGTCGCCACGGCGATGGTGATGGCAAATTGCTGAAAGAACTGGCCGGAGATGCCGCCGAGAAACGCTGTCGGGACGAATACCGCGCACAACACCAGCGCGATCGAGACCAGCGCGCCGCCGACTTCCTCCATGGTCTTTAGCGCCGCGTCGCGCCGGCTCATGCCATCGCGAAGATGACGCTCGACATTCTCGACCACGACGATCGCGTCATCGACCACGATGCCGACCGCGAGAACGAGGCCGAACAGGGTCAGATCATTGACCGCAAAACCGAGCATGGCCATCACGGCGAAGGTCCCAACCAATGATACCGGGATCGCCAGGATCGGAATGATAGCGGGACGCCAGCCCTGCAGGAACACCAGGACGACAATGACGACCAGTAACATCGCCTCATAGATCGTCTTGATCAGCTCGTGGACGGATTGCGCGATGAACTCGGTTGGATTGTAGCCGATGTTGTAATCGAGCCCCTTGGGAAAATCGGCCTTTAACCTCGCCATGGCATTAGAAATCTTTTTCTCGGTGGCAAGCGCGTTCGAGCCGGGCCGCTGTGTCACCAGCATCGCGACCGCGGTTTTCCGAAGCAGGAAGCTGTTGGTCGTGTAATCCAATGCCCCCAATTCAACTCGGGCGACGTCCCTGAGCCGCACGGTGCGTCCATCTTCGCCAGCCTTGACGACGATGTCTTCGAACTGCTTGGTATCCTTTAGGCGGCCGGTGAAGGTGAGGTTGGGTTGAAACGCCCGGTCTGCAATCGGCGGGGCGGCGAGCCGGCCGCCGGTAATCTGCAGGTTCTGGGCCCTGATCGCCGCCAGCACGTCGCCCGCGGTCAATCCAAGCGTAGAGATTTTGTCCGGATCGAGCCACAGACGCATGGAGTAATCGCGCGCGCCGAAAATCTGGATATCGCCAATGCCATCGAGCCGAAGCAGCTGGTCGCGAACCTGCAGCAGCGCGTAATTGCTGATGTAAAGTTGGTCGAAGCTGTCGTCCGGCGATAGCATGAAGACGACCATCAATATGTCTGGGCTGTTCTTGCGGGTGACCACGCCGTTGCGCTGCACCTCTTCTGGCAGCTGGGGCTGGGCAATCGCAACCCGGTTCTGAACCAGCACCTGAGCTTTATCCAGATCGGTCCCGAGTTTGAAAGTGACAGTGATCGTTAGCTGGCCGTTCGAGGTCGCTTGGCTGTAGAGATAGAGCATGTCATCGACGCCGTTGATCTGCTGCTCTATTGGGGCAGCGACGGTGTCCGAAACTGTTTGCGCCGACGCGCCCGGATATTGCGTGGTGACAACGACGGTTGGAGGCACCACCTGCGGGTATTCCGCGACCGGCAACGTGGTGTACGCAATAGCACCGACGATCAAGAGCACGATGGACATCACCATCGCCAGAATCGGGCGATTAATCGAGAGATGGCCGAGGTTCATGTCTTGCCTCCGGTCACCGGAGCGTGCGGGCTCACCTTGGCGCCGATGCGCGCCCGCTGAATGCCCTCAACAATCACTCGATCTTCCGGCTTCAGGCCTTCGCGGATGACGCGGAGGCCCTCGTCCAGAGGTCCGAGCACGACGGGCCGCGCCTCGACTGTATCGTCGTGTCCGACTACGAACACGATCTTGCGCGACTGATCGGTTGCGATGGCGGTATCCGGCAGCAGCAGCGCTTCGTAGGGCGCACTTCCGATCAATCGCACGCGACCAAACTGTCCCGGCAGAATCGAAAAGTCCTTGTTCGGAACCACGGCGCGCCCGCGCAGGGTGCCAGTAGAGAGATCCAGGCGGTTGTCTAGGAAGTCCACCGTGCCGTGATGAGACGGTTTGGTTTCCCCGGTAAGTGTCACCTCCACGGGATTAGGATTGTCGCGCGAACTCGGACGCTTGCCCTCGAACCAAAGCCGGTTGTATTTCAGATAGGTCGGCTCATCCGTATCAAAGTAAATGTGGATCGGGTCGAGCGAGACGATCGAGGTTAGCAGCGTCGAACCACCATCAGCGCCTTGCACGAGATTGCCGACGCTAACCAGATGACGGCTGACCCTTCCGCCGATCGGGGCAAGGACATGGGTGAATTCGATGTTGAGCTGGGCCGCCTTCAACGCGCCTTCGGCCTGCATCTCCGCCGCCTTTGCCGCCTGCAGAGCTTGCCGACGCTGATCGACAATGGCGTCCGAGACCGCTTGGGTTACATTCAAGGTCAGCGCGCGGTCGAGCTCGCGCTTGGCAAGTTCCGCTTTGGCGCGTGCGTCCGAGAGCTGGCCGTCCGCCTGCAAAGCGACCGCTTCAAAGGGACGGGAGTCGATGACGTACAAGAGATCGCCGGCATTGACGAAGGCACCGTCGCGAAATTCGACATTCGTAACGAATCCGCCGACCCGCGCGCGGACCTGAACCTCCTCTACCGCCTGAAATCGGCCGGTGAACTCGTCCCAATCCGTGACCGTGCGTTTTGTCGGCTGTGCAACTGTGACCGGGGGTGGTGCGGAAGCCACTGCTTGCTGCGGCGGCTTTTCCCCACACGCAGTCAGCGCCAACGCAAAGGGGATAGCCAGCACCAGGTCGCGCGCGCCCAGCACGCGCTGGGGGATGCTCCTGCTCCCGCAGCGTTGTGGGTGGATTTTGAACGGCTGTGGCATTGAGTCCCCCCTTCATCACGAACCGTAGCGAGTTGACTCGATCCCAGTGCCGGATCCCGTGGGAGA
>JAICIT010000331.1 GCA_025960445.1 Bradyrhizobium sp.
CGACGGCGTCCTCCCAAATCGTCAGGCGTGGGCACGAGGTCCGCCACGTTTCGATCACCTCGGCATAAAGCCGCGGCTCTCTCGCGATCCATTCAAGCAGGTCGAGCACCAGCGGATCATTCGCATCGTTCATCGAGAGATACCTCCCGCATTCAGAACGCAAGCGCATTGCCGCGCGCAAGCAGCAACCAGCTTCCATAGATGATGTAGTAACCCGCGACCGTGGTGATCAGCCGGCCCGCCCAGGTCCGGAATTGCAGGTCCGTCATCGCTTCGAGGATTCGCCGCGCCAGCGTCGTTCCCGTCATCGACGCCACCACCGCCACGCCGGCCAGAACAGGATCGAGCGTCGCGGCCTGGCTGATGATGCTGCCGAAATAGATCAGCTTCACGAAATGACTGGCGACCTGGCACGCCGCCTTGCTGGCGACGATCTCGCGGCGCTCGAACTTGCCGCCGAGAAAGAACGTGTCCATCAGCGGCCCGGAAACGCCGGTCATCAGCATCAGCCCCATGCAGATGAACCCGTAGAACGTGCCCTGCCAGATGCTGTCAGGATCGGGCTTCAGGCCGGGCGGCGACAACCGGGCCATGAACGGCGTCACCCCCAGCAAAAGCAGGGCTAGCGGCTTGTCCGGCACGTAGCGGGTGATCGACCATGCCCCCAGCGCGAGCGCGCATCCGATCAGATAGATCGCGACCGGCCGCCACCTGATATGCCGGCGCCACAGAAACGCGCGCCAGCCGTTCGACGCCATCTGCGTGATCGCGTGCAGCACCATCGCCGAGGGCAGCGGCATCAGCGCCAGCAATACCCCGATCAGGATCAGCCCGCCGGCCATGCCGAACAGGCCCGACAGAAATGCCGTCCCGACCATCAGCAGCCCCAGGGCCGCAATCATCAGCGCGCTCATTCGAATCTCCGCGCTATGATTGTCTCGCTTGTAGCATTGGCGCAAACAGAGTTATCTTGTTCTGGCATCAGTTTTCCTGATGGTAGTGAGGTCTATCAATGCGGCGGCTGCTGTTTCTCAACGGCATCAGGGCGTTCGAGGCCGCGGCGCGCAGCGGCAGCTTCGCCGCGGCTGGCACCGAGCTCAACGTCTCGGCAGCCGCGGTCAGCCGGATGGTGCATTTGCTGGAGCAGCGGCTCGGGATTGGCCTGTTCGAGCGCAAGGCCAACCGGCTGGAGATGACGGCGGCAGGCCGGGCCTACCAGAGCGGGCTGACGCCGATCTTCGATGCGCTGGCGAGCCTGACCGCGCAGGTCACCGCTCCGTCGAACCTGCGCGTACTGACCATCGGCGTCGGGCCGACCTTTGCGATGCGATGGCTGATCCCGCGGCTGGGGGATTTCCAAAAGCACCAACCCGATATCGATGTGCGGATGGCCACCGGCGGCGCGGCGGTGCCGTTCGGCGACGACTGGAGCTGCGGCATCAAGCTTGGCACCGGCGAATGGCCCGGCCTGCTCGCCGAGCCGCTGTTCGCAGCCGATCTGCTGCCGGTGTGCGCGCCCCGGCTGGCGAGCCAATTGAGGCGCCCCGGCGATCTCAGGGGGCCAGCGCTGCTGCGCGTCGCGCACTCGCCTGATGACTGGCCGATGTGGCTGAAGGCCGCCGGCCTGCCGCGGCTGACGGCGCGCGGACCGGAATTTCAGTATTACGGCCACGCGTTGCAGGCCGCGCTGGACGGGCTTGGCGTCGCCATGGGTATTCGCCCCTATATCGACGACGATCTGGCGGCTGGACGGCTGGTCGCGCCGTTCGATCTGTCGGTGCCAAAGGGCATGCGCTGGTACCTGGTCTATCGCAGCTATCGCGCCGACCAGCGCGACTTCACGGCGTTTCGGCGCTGGATCATGCGCGCCGCCGCCGCGCCGGCGCCCCGGCAAAGCTCCGCGCGAGTCCCGCCGGGCTAAGGTCGTTTCGAAAATAAGCCGCCGAATGTGAACGAGTTCACATTCGTATCGGGACAGTCATGTTTCCCTTGCTCGCGGGAGTTGAGCGATGGATCGCGACTATGACGGCTTCAAAATCGAGCCCTTCGAGGCCGGAAGAGGCTTATGGCACGCCAGAATTTGGCGAATGGATCGCAAGCCCGTCGTCATCGACGGCGTTTCGTTCTCAGCCCTGGAAGTCGGCTTCGCATGGTCTGATCCCGAGGCCGCGATCGCCGACGCGAAAACTCAAATCGACCGTCTCAACCTCAATCGATACGCCACCGCCGAGCTGCCGCGGCGAACAATCGGCGGCGTGAGCTGATCTGAAACGGGCCTGCGTCATGTCCAATCTGGAGAGCCGACCGATCCCGCTGCTATCCGCCAAAGTGCAGTGCAAATGCCTGGAGTGCAATGCACCTCTGGCGATTTTGCGGGTCATCGCCGGAAAGGCCGGCTGCGAATACTGGACGATGCGATGCACCAGGTGCGGCAGCATTCATCTTGATATCGTCAAGAGCTCAAACACGCCGCTGTCGGACGACGCGCCCCTTAGCTCCTGAACGTCCTGTCGATGGCGGATTGCGCATCCTGCTGGATTTGTCGCAGGTGAGCCTCGCTGCGAAAGCTCTCGGCGTAAATCTTGTAGACTTCCTCGGTGCCGGATGGCCGCGCCGCGAACCATCCGTCGTCAGTAATCACCTTGATGCCGCCAAACGACTGCCCGTTGCCGGGAGCCGCCGTGCGCGCCGCGCGCACGGGCTCGCCGGCCAATTCGGACAGGCCAAGCTTTTCAGGCGAGAGCGCCTTCAGCAGGTTCTTCTGCGCTGACGTGGCGGGAGCGTCGATCCGCTCATAGAACGGCACGCCCAGTTCGCTGGTCAATCGATCGAAGAGCTGGCTCGGATCGGATTTGGTTCGCGCGGTGATTTCGGCGGCCAGCAATCCCAGAATGATGCCGTCCTTGTCGGTGGTCCAGACCTTGCCGTTGCGTCGGAGGAACGAGGCCCCGGCGCTTTCCTCGCCGGCAAATCCGAATGAGCCGTCACAGAGGCCGCCGACGAACCATTTAAACCCGACCGGCGTTTCGACCAGCTTGCGTCCGAGCTTCGCCGCGACGCGGTCGATGATTGCGCTGCTGACGATGGTCTTGCCGACCGCGCTTTGGTTGCCCCACCGCGGGCGGTGCTCGAACAAATAGGCAATCGCGGCGGCAAGGTAGTGGTTCGGATTCATCAAGCCACTGGAGCGGGTGACGATTCCATGCCGGTCGGCGTCGGTGTCATTGGCAAAGCCGACATCGAACTTGTCGCGCAGCGCGATCAACCGGGCCATCGCATAGGGCGAGGAGCAGTCCATCCGGATCTTGCCATCCCAGTCCACGGTCATGAAGCTGAAGGTCGGATCGACCTCATCGCTGACGATGGTCGCGGCAAGACCATAGCGCTCGATGATCGGCTGCCAGTAGCGCACCGCCGCGCCGCCGAGCGGATCGATCCCGATGGTCACGCCTGAGTCGCGGATCGCATCCATGTCGATGACTTCGGCGAGATCGGCGACATACGGCCCGATATAGTCGTAACGATGAACCGAAGATGATTTGAGCGCGCGCTCATACGAAATGCGTTTGACGCCGCGCAGACCATCTTCCAGCAAGCGGTTGGCCGCGCGCTCGATGCCTGAGGTGATGTCGGTGTCAGCCGGGCCGCCGTCGGGCGGATTATATTTGAAGCCGCCATCCTCCGGCGGATTGTGCGACGGCGTGATCACCACGCCATCGGCCCGGCCGCTGCTGCGGCCGTTGTTGGTGGTGAGGATGGCGTGGGAAATCACCGGCGTGGGCGTGTAACCCTGGTTGGCATCGATCATCACCTCGACGCCGTTGGCGGCGAAGACCTCGAGCGCGCTTGCGAGCGCCGGCTCCGCCAGAGCGTGGGTGTCGATGCCGATGAACATCGGCCCATCGATGCCGCTGGCTCGCCGATGATCGCAAAGCGCCTGGCTGATCGCGAGGATATGCGACTCGTTAAAGGCGTTGTTGAACGCGGAGCCACGATGCCCGGATGTGCCGAAAGATACGCGCTGCGCCGGCTCTGCCGGATCGGGCTTGCCCTCGAAATAAGCGGTCACCAATCGCGGTACATTTGTCAGCATCGAGGGCTCGGCGGGCTTGCCGGCACGCGGATTCACTTCAGCCACGATCTCTCCTCAATCAGGGATGCCGCGGCACCGTAAACGGATTTTCCGGTTCCGGCAGTGATTTTCATCGGGAAGTACCGGCGGTGCGCTTTGCCCTTTTCTGCGCGCCAGAGTCATCCCATATTCGCCCGATGGCGAAGAATCCAGATCATCCGAAAAAGCCCGGTAAACCTCCAAAATCGAAAGCGCCCATTTCCAAGGCATCG
>JAICIT010000332.1 GCA_025960445.1 Bradyrhizobium sp.
CAAGGTCGGCAACGAAAACGATCTCGACAAGGCCGCGACTTTCTTTTCGGAAAACGGCATTGCTTACGTGTTCGCGAAGCAGCCATTCCAGGGCCGCACGCTGCAATTCACCGACCCGTTCGGATTTCAGATCGAGCTCTATGCTTCGATGGAGAAGCGTCCGCATCTGTTGCGCCGCTACGATCTATACAAAGGCTGTCATCCGCAGCGACTCGACCATTTCAACGTGTTCGCGGCCGAAGTTCAGGACACTGTCGACTTCTATGCGCGGCTTGGCTTTCGGCTGACCGAGTATGGCGAGGAGGACGGACCTAATGGTCGAATTGCTGCGGCCTGGCTGCATCGCAAGGGTAATGTGCACGACTTTGCCATCACAAACGGCAAGGGCCCTCGCCTGCACCACTTTGCCTATTGGGTACCGACCGCAATGAACATCTTGCATCTCTGCGACGTAATGGCATCCAGCGGCTATCTGAAAAACATCGAACGAGGCCCTGGCCGTCACGGCATTTCCAATGCGTTCTTTCTTTATATCCGGGATCCCGACGGTCATCGGCTGGAGCTTTACACCAGTGATTACTTTACGATGGACCATGACCACGAGCCGATGCGCTGGTCCTTGAAGGACCCGCGCAGGCAAACCCTCTGGGGCGCCCCCGCGCCGCGCTCCTGGTTTGAAGAGGGTTCGCCTTTTCCCGGCCGGCCGGTACGCGAACCGCTGTTCGTCGCCGACATTGCGATTGCGGACTAGGAGATGCGCGGTTCGAATGCCAATCAGAGCCCGCAGTGGGAGTGTCATGACAGAGTCGACGCGCCTTGCGGCGGCGGCTGCGATGCTTGGCTTCGCGTGGGTGTTGCCGCCGATGAGTGACCTTCAGGCCGCCGAGCTCAATGTGTTGGCCGGAGGGTCAACGACGGGTTGGCTGACCGAACTGGCCCCTCAGTTCGAACAAGCCTCCCGATATAAGCTCGTTATCCACTTCGATAGCACCCCCAACCTCATCAAGCGGGCCCTGTCTGGCGCGCCCCTGGACGTCGCCGTAGTGCCGGTCGATGTGTTCAAGAACGCCGGGGCAACCGCTCGCTTCGTGCCCGGTCCCACCACCGACATCGCTCGGGTTGGATATGGTGTGATCGTGCGGGCGGGCGCGCCCAAGCCCGACATCAGCACGCCCAATGCGCTGAAACGGACGCTACTTGGGGCAGAGTCGATCGCTTTCCTGCCGGAGAGCGCGGCCGGTACTTATGTGTTGCGGGTGTTCGAACGTCTCGGGATTGCCGAAGCCGTGAAAGCCAAAACCAGGGCGCAAGCCGCCCCTGCCCGGATCGCCGAAGCCGTTGCAAAGGGTGAGGCCGAGCTCGGGGTGTTTCTGGTCAACGTGTTAATGGCTCCCGGCGTTGAACTGGCGGGGACATTGCCACCCGAGCTGCAGCAGGATCTTGTTTTCACCGCGGCGGCATCGGCCGACAGCAAAGAGGCGGAAGCCGCAAAAAACTTCATCAGCTTTCTCAGGTCGCCGCCGGCCGCCGCGGTCATCACGGCAAAAGGCATGAACCCTGGCTAAGCGACCCCGCGGCTGCGAGCACAGGCTCAATGACCGCTCGGCATTGGATATCTCATGACCCCAACCCGCATTGCGACCTTCTCTATCGACGGTGTGACCAAATACGGCGGTGTCGTCAAAGACGGAGTGGTCGATCTGTCCGCGCGTTTCGGCAAGGAATTTCCGACGCTGCGCGAAGCGATCGCCGCCGGTGCGTTGATGAAAATCGCTGAGGATGCCGCGCGCAGGCCCGCCGATCATGCACTCGACGCGATCACATGGCTGCCGCCAATTCCCGCGCCGGAAAAAATCATCTGCATCGGCGTCAACTATCCTGACCGCAACGCCGAATATAAAGACGGCCAGGACGCGCCGAAGTATCCCAGCATGTTCCTGCGTATGCCCCGATCTTTCGTCGGCCATCAGACGCCCCTTGTTCGCCCCCGCGCCTCAAACCAGCTTGATTACGAGGGAGAACTGGTTCTGGTCATCGGCAAGGCCGGGCGGCATATTCCGGAAAGCGCGGCGCTGGATCACATCGCGGCTGTCACGCTCTGCAACGAAGGCACCATCCGCGACTGGGTCCGGCACGCCAAATTCAATGTCACGCAAGGCAAGAATTTCGATTCCACCGGCAGCATCGGCCCGTGGATCGCTCCTTACACAAACGAAACGCAGATCGCCGACATCAGGTTGACCACGCGCGTGAACGGCGAGACTCGGCAGGACGACCGCACCAGCCGCTTGATCTTCGGCTTTCGTTACCTGATCAATTACATCTCCACTTTCGCAACGCTGGTGCCCGGCGACATCATCGTGACGGGAACGCCGACCGGCGCCGGCGCGCGGTTTGATCCGCCGCGCTACCTGAAACCCGGTGACCTCATCGAAATCGAAGCGGAAAACATTGGCGTGTTGCGCAATTCCGTGATCGACGAAACTCCATGATTTTTGTTGGAAGCGATTGGACAGTACGATGACAGTGAGTTCCGGCGGCGAAGCAATCGTCAGCGGTTTGATCGCACACGGCGTCGACACCGTGTTCGGGCTTCCGGGCGCGCAGATTTATGGCTTGTTCGATGCATTTCAGCAGGCGCAACTCAAGGTGATCGGCGCACGGCATGAACAGGCCTGCGGCTACATGGCATATGGCTACGCGCGATCGACAGGAAGGCCCGGAGTGTTCAGCGTCGTGCCCGGTCCCGGCGTGCTGAATGCCGGCGCCGCTCTGCTGACGGCATTTGGATCGAACGAACCGGTGCTGTGCCTGACCGGGCAAGTACCGACGGCGTTTCTCGACAAGGGACGCGGCCATTTGCATGAAATGCCGGACCAACTCGCGACGCTCCGGACATTCGTCAAATGGGCCGAGCGCATCGAATATCCGGACGCCGCGCCGGCCCTCGTCTCACAGGCCTTCCAGCAAATGCTGTCGGGGCGGCGCGGCCCCGTGGCGCTTGAAATGCCCTGGGACGTGTTCACGCAGCGCGCCGAAGTCGGCGTGGCAAAACCGGTGCAGCCTTTTCCGGCGCCGCTGCCGGATCCCGCGCGCGTCAAAAGCGCCGCAACCTTGATCACCACAAGCAAGACGCCGATGATTTTCGTCGGCAGCGGCGCCATACATGCACGCGAGGCGGTTCTTGAGCTCGCGGAAATGATCGACGCGCCTGTCGTGGCGTTTCGTAGCGGACGCGGCATCGTGTCCAATGCGCATGAGCTGGGGCTCACCATGGCGGCCGCCTACCGGCTTTGGCCGAACACCGATCTGATGATCGGCATTGGCACCCGGATGGAATTGGCGACTATGACACGCTGGCCATTTCGGCCCGATGGCCTGAAATCGGTTCGCATCGACATCGACCCGGTCGAAATGCGCAGGGTTCATTCTGATGCTTCCATTATCGCCGACGCGCGCGCGGGTACCGACGAGGTGCTCGCGGCCGTGCGCAAGGCCGGGTACAAAAAAAGCAGCGGCCGTCGGAACGCCATACGCGAAGCCTCTGCAGCAGCGCTGCAGGAGATCCAGAAGGTTCAACCGCAAATGGCGTACCTGAATGCATTGCGCGAAGTACTGCCTGATAACGCCATCGTCACCGACGAGCTTTCGCAGGTCGGTTTCGCGTCCTGGTATGGTTTTCCGGTCTATGAGCCGCGTACCTTTATCAGCTCGGGTTACCAAGGCACGCTGGGCTCCGGCTTCCCCACGGCGCTCGGCGCCAAAGTCGCGAACCCAAACCGGCCTGTGGTTGCCATTACAGGCGACGGCGGCTTCATGTTCGGCGTGCAGGAGCTTGCCACCGCGGTGCAGTTCAACATCGGCGTCGTCACGCTGGTGTTCAACAACAACTCCTACGGCAATGTGCGGCGCGACCAGCGCGAGCGTTTCGAGGGACGTGTGGTAGCATCGGATCTGGTCAATCCGGATTTCGTCAAGCTTGCGGAATCGTTCGGCGTTGCCGCCGCGCGCGTGACGTCGCCGGAACAGTTTCGTCCGGCGTTGGAAAAGGCGCTGGCGCATGGCGGGCCCTACCTCATCGATATCGAGGTGCCCAAGGATTCCGAGACGACGCCCTGGACCTACATCCATCCGGCGAAGCCGTAGGCCGCTCAATCCTGCGCCGTCCAGCCCTCCTCCCCGATCAGCGGGACGAAACGAACATCGCCGATGTTTTCGCGCTGGTATTCGTTGCTGGAAACTCTGACGACCCGGACCAACTCTTGCACGCGCTGATCCACGCCCACTGGAATCACCAGCCGACCACCGATCTTCAACTG
>JAICIT010000333.1 GCA_025960445.1 Bradyrhizobium sp.
GTACGGGCCGGATTGGCGGCGGCTTCGAGCGAGGCGCGGCCTGGATTGGCAATCGGGCCCGGCGGGAGGCCATCAACCACATAGGTGTTGTATGGCGATGGCTGCTGGATCTCGCTGCGCTTGATTGGCCGCCCGAGCGTGCCCTTGCCGCCGACCAGCCCATAAATGATGGTTGGGTCCGACTGCAGTTTTATTTTTTGCCGCAGTCGATTGACGAACACCGCAGCGACCCGGCTGCGTTCATCCGATTTGCCGGTTTCCTTCTCGATGATGGACGCCAGCGTGACCAGTTGTTCCGGGCTCCTGATCGGAAGGTCCGGGCTTCGGCGCTCCCAGATTTCCGCAATCGCGCGCTTCTGCGCCTGTTGCATCCGCGCAATCACCTGCTCGCGGCTGGTACCGCGCGGGAATTTGTAGGTTTCCGGCAGCATCGTGCCTTCGCGCGGGATTTCGCGAACCGAGCCCGAGAAGATGTCGTTATCCGACAGTCGGGCCACGATCTGTTCGGAAGTCAGGCCTTCGGGAATAGTGACGGCGTGCTGCACCACCTTGCCTTCGACGATGGTGCCGATGACATCGCGCAAACTGGCGTTCTTCTGAAACAGGTACTCGCCGGGCTTGAGTTCCGAACGCGCCTTCAAGGCAAATACGGCGCCGATGAACGCCCACCTGTTGCTATCGATCACGCCTTCACGTTGGAGTGCATCGGCTATGTCGGTCATTCCGGCTCGGGCCGGAATATTGACAACCTTTTCTTCCTTCAACGGGCCGGGAGCTTCAATCTTCTGTTTGCCGTAGATGTACGCGCCACCGACACCGACCATGACCAGCAGCACAAGGGTGAACACGGCGTTACCAACCACCACCCACGTGTTGCGGGCCCGCTGTGATCGTTTTGGCGGCGGCGGAACCTGCTCGGGCTCCAGCGCGGCGCGCGGACTGCGTGGCGAAATGGGCGGCCTCTCACTCATCGGTGCAACCTGAGATCCTGTCGGTGTAATCGCGGCCAGCGAGGCTGCCGAAACGACCTGTAGTGTACGCCCAAGTCTAGGATTTATCACCGAATACGGCGAAACGGTGGACTCTCGTCGATTAGCGCCCGTTAGCCACGCGCTGCATGATCACGGAAGCATTGGTGCCGCCGAATCCAAATGAATTCGACAGCGCGATGTTGATCTCGCGCTTGCGCGGCGTCAATGGCACCAGATCGATGGCCGTTTCCACCGATGGGTTCTCAAGATTTATGGTGGGCGGTGCGATGTTGTCGCGAATCGCAAGGATGCTGAATATCGTCTCGACCGCGCCGGCGGCGCCGAGCAGATGACCTGTCGAAGATTTAGTCGACGACATCGAAACCTTGGAAGCGGCATTGCCCAACAGTCGCTCCACCGCGCCGAGTTCGATTTCGTCGCCGACCTGCGTCGAGGTTCCGTGCGCATTGATGTAGTCGATTTCCGAGGAACTGATGCCAGCCCGCTTCATGGCGGCATTCATGCTGCGGAACGCACCGTCACCATCGGGACTCGGCGAGGTGATGTGATACGCATCGCCCGACAACCCGTATCCGATCACTTCGGCGTAGATTCGCGCTCCGCGCCGCTTCGCATGCTCGTATTCCTCCAGCACTACGATGCCGGCGCCCTCGCCCATGACGAATCCATCGCGATCCCGGTCGTAGGGACGCGAGGCTCTTTCCGGCGTGTCGTTGAAGCCGGTGGATAGCGCACGCGACGCGCAAAATCCGGCCATCGACAGACGGCAGATCGGCGACTCAGTTCCGCCGGCCACCATCACCTCCGCATCTCCGAGGGCGATCAGCCGGCTGGCATCGCCGATCGCATGCGCGCCGGTCGAACACGCCGTCACGACAGCGTGGTTGGGACCTTTGAGGCCGTGCGCGATCGAGACATAGCCCGACGCGAGATTGATCAGCCGTCCGGGAATGAAGAATGGCGATACCTTGCGAGGTCCGCGCTCATTCAGAAGCAGGGCGGTGTCAGCGATACCCGAAAGGCCTCCGATTCCGGAACCGATCATGGTGCCGGTCGCGCAACGATCCTCTTCAGTGGAGGGATGCCAATTGGCGTCGTTGAGCGCTTCGCGTGCCGCACACATCGCGAAAATGATGAAGTCGTCGACCTTGCGCTGATCCTTTGGCTCCATCCATTGATCTGGATTGAAGGTGCCGTCGCTACCATCTCCGCGCGGGATCAGGCAGGCGATCTGGCTGGTGAGGTCGGAGACGTCAAACGTATCGATTTTCCGAGCGCCGCTCTCGCTGTTGAGGATGCGCTTCCAGGTCGGCCCGACGCCACAGCCGAGCGGCGACACCATGCCGAGGCCCGTGACGACAACCCGCCTCATATCCAGCACTCCAGCCCGGTATTCTCGGCACCACAACTACGAACCGATGGACCGCTTGCCGAGGGTCCGTGCGGCACGGTCAGCACCGGGCGGGGCGTCAGCTCTTCGCGTTTTTTTCGAGAAATTTTGTCGCGTCCCCGACCGTCAAAATCGTCTCCGCGGCGTCATCCGGAATTTCGCACCCGAACTCTTCTTCAAAGGCCATCACGAGCTCGACGGTATCGAGACTGTCGGCGCCGAGGTCATCAATGAAGCTCGCATTGTCGACCACTTTTTCGGGTTCAACACCAAGGTGCTCGACCACGATCTTCTTAACTCGCTCGCCAATCTCACTCATCATTTAACCTCGTGCTTGTGCCCATTAGACCCGTTCCCCAAGACGATACGAGCCATCCTGGCCGGTAAACTTTCCTTCGCAATCGCATAATCTGATTGTGCCCCGTCCGGCCTGACTAGGCCCGGCGAAAGACGCAGGCTCAGCACCGCCAATATACAGGGTTTCAAAATCCTGCAAGGCGTTCTTTGCCCATCCAGTGGTGGGTTCGGTTATCATACTTCCCCATCCTTGACCATAATCGTCAATCCACGGTCGGAAACCACGTCTCAGCCCAGCAAAACGGCCGGCGGTGACTTCAAATCATGGCCATGCCGCCATTGACGTGAATTGTCTGGCCCGTGACATATGCCGCTTCATTCGAACTGAGATAAACGGCCGCGGCGGCGATTTCCGCTGCTGTTCCAAGCCGTCCTGCAGGAACCTTGGAGAGGATGGTTTCCCGCTGCTTATCGTTCAGAGCGTCGGTCATCGGTGTCTTGATGAATCCGGGCGCGATGCAGTTCGCGGTGACGTTACGTTTGGCATATTCCGCCCCCAGCGTCTTGATCATGCCGATCAGTCCGGCCTTGGAAGCGGTATAGTTGCCTTGTCCCGGATTTCCGGTGACGCCAACGACAGAGGTGATCGCGATAATACGGCCGAAGCGCTTGCGCATCATCAGCTTCGTTGCAGCCCGTGCCAGCCGGAATGTCGCGGTCAGGTTCACATTGATGACCTCATCCCAGTCTTCGTCGCGCAACTGCACGAACAAATTGTCTCGCGTGATGCCGGCATTCGCGACCAGGATATCGACCTGTCCCATCGCTTTTTCCGCCGACGGCACCAGTGCCTCGACCTCGTCAGCCTTGGAGAGATTGCAAGGCAGCACGTGAACCCGCTCAGCCAGCTTGCCCGCGAGTGTGTCGAGCGCATCTCGGCGCGTCCCGGAAACGGCGACGGTCGCTCCCTGGGCATGCAACGCCTCAGCGATCGAGCCTCCGATTCCCCCGGTGGCGCCGGTGACGAGCGCTGTCCTGCCAGTCAGATCGAACATCCTTGTCCCCTCGCGCTCACGCCGACTGCATCGCAGCGAGCGCATCCTTGGCAGCAGCCAGATCATTCGGCCCGCCGACCGAAATGCCGACGGCTGCTTCCGCTATGCGCTTCACAAGGCCGGTCAGCACTTTGCCAGAACCCATTTCGAAAAAGCGGGTGACCCCATGGCTTGCCATGTAGGCCACCGATTCGCGCCAACGTACCGTGCCGGTGACCTGCTCGATCAACCGAAGGCGGATCTCGTCCGGGTCGGAAATTGGCGATGCCAACACGTTTGCAACCAACGGCGAAGCTGGTTGCTTGATCCTAACATCAGCGAGTGCACTGGCCATCGCGTCGGCCGCGGGCTGCATTAGCCGACAGTGGAATGGTGCAGAGACGGGCAGCAACATGGCGCGCTTGGCGCCCTTGGTCTTGGCGATCTCGAGCGCGCGTTCAACCGCCGCCTTGTCGCCGGAGACGACGACCTGGCCGCCACCATTATCGTTGGCCGCCTGACAAACCTGCCCCTGTGCGGCCTCGTTTGCGACCGCGACCGCGGCGTCAAAATCAAGCCCGAGAAGCGCTGCCATAGCGCCGAC
>JAICIT010000334.1 GCA_025960445.1 Bradyrhizobium sp.
CTCGGGATATCGGATGTCAATGCCCATCGCTTCGTTCCAGCGATTGGCCACATCTCGCAAGCCCGCGTAGAGCACCGGCCGGATCTGCGCGATCAATTCGGGTAGAGGATAAGCGAAATACTTGTACTCGCCGCGCCCGAAGCCGTGACGTGCCATCACCACTCGGCTGCGGAAGTGACGGTCATCGGTGTAAAGTGCTGCGAGCGCGCGGCATTCCCTGGCCGAGAGCAGTCCTTTGAGAACGGCACAGCCCTGCGCGTCGAGATCGCGGCCAGTTTCCTGCCAGTCGATCGCGCCGACGCGCGCCACGATATCGGATGACGCTACCGTATGAACCATGACTTTCGCGGTTGATTTCATGGCCGCAATATTCGCAAATCGCCCTGGCCCACGCCACCCGATTTCCGAACTATGAGAATCTTGTGAAAAGCAGGCCAGCGGCCGAATAGTGGGGTTCCGGACGGAGTCTTAGCCGAGCACCGGCAGCACGATCACATCATAGGCATGGCGAATGCTGCGTTTGAGAACGGGATCCTCAAGCTCGAATTCGAATCGGCTGGCCGGGCGGATGCCACCTTTCGCCGCAAAAGTGCCGCCGAACATCGCACAACCATCGGGCAGTCCTTTGTCACCGAACTGTCGACGGATGAGTTCCGTAACCGGGAGCATGCTATTCAGCGTGCCTTCCTGGTACAGCACGCGCGCGCCGTCTATCCAGGCGAAAGCACGCAGGATCAGTTGGTCCCAGTGATCACTGACCTCCTCGAGTTCCCAAAGCACGGGCGCGAGGACCTTGTCGCACATCTGCTTCGATACGGTAACGCTGTAAGTCTCTACCTTGCGATCGGTGTGATCGGAGCCGAGACCGACAAAGATGCGGCCCTGCCAGCCGATCAGAACAAATTCGACCTCACCACTGGAGTCGCCGCCGCAGACTTCGATACTGTCGGCAGTCGTCAGCCGCCGCGCGGAAACACGGTAGTAGATCGGAGTGGTAGCCGGCCGCGCGATTCCGATGGCTTCTAATTCGGCAATATGCTTGTCGCGCGCGATCGGATCGCGCCCGGTCCAGCCTGCGATCACGAGTTGATCGATCGGCAGCGTCAGAGGCGTCGTCGTGTCCTGCGCGTCGATGATGAAAGCGAGATCAAACACGGATGGCAGCCTCCATCCCGGCCGCGAGTTCGAAGATGCGTCGGTCAGCGCCGCCCGGAGCCGCCAGCATGAGCCCGACGGGCACGTCGCCCTCGCGATGGCAGGGCAGCGAAATCGCGCAGCCATCGATCATATTGATCAGCGTGCAATTTCGCAGCGACAACAGGTTTGCCTTGGCGAACGCCTTGTCGTCATGGGCGAGATCGGCAATCCGTGGCGGTGTGTTCGCGGTAGTCGGCAGGACCAGCGCGTCATAGGGCGCCATCCGAGCCGCCGACCGCGCAATCAATGATTTTCGCGCGGTGATCAAATCGACGTAGTCGGCCGCGCTAAGGCTTTCACCGCGCATGATGCGCATCAATACCCTCTGGTCGTAGACGTCACCCTTGTTGGCCATGAGATAGCGATGCCAGGCATAGCTCTCCGCAGCGGAAAAGCCGCCATTGGCGTTCATCACGCCGACATCGAGGAATTCAGGTACGGCGGTGCGCTCGATCACGGCGCCCTGGCGAGAAAGCTGTTCCAGCGCGCGATCAAACGCGCGCGCCACTTCATCATCGAGCTCATCAAGCACCAGGGTCGTCGGCACCGCAAGGCGCATGCCTTTGATCGGACGCGGATGTAACGGCATGATCGGCTCATCCGCAAGCACCGCGTCGAGCACGGCGCAGCACGCGACGCTGCGCGCGAGCGGCCCGAAACTGTCGAGCGTGAACGACAGCGGCACGCCACCATCCAGCGGCACGCGGCTCTGCGTCGGCTTGAACCCAACGATGCCGTTATAAGCGGCCGGGATCCGGCACGATCCGCCGGTGTCCGTGCCGAGCGCGCCGTGCGCCATGTTATCCGCGACCGAAACCGCGGCCCCGGAGGACGATCCGCCGGGGACATGCCCGACGTTTCGCTGCCAAACGGACTTCGGCGTGCCAAAATGCGGATTGATGCCGATCCCCGAATAGGCGAATTCGGTCATGTTGGTGCGGCCGATCACGACAAAGCCGGCGCGCCGCAACCGCGCCACGACGACGGCATCGGTTTCAGCGGGCGCAGAATCCTCCAGCGCGCGAGAACCAGCGCGGGTAACCTGTCCACTGATGTCAAACAGATCCTTGATGGACACGGGAATGCCGGCGAACCGCGACGGCGCCGCTTTGGCCGCGCGCAGCCGATCCATGGCCTCCGCGGTTTCGATAGCGGCCTCTGCATCGACGCGAATAAAAGTCCGCGCACCCTCACCGGATCTGTCGGCGATCCTCGCCAGGCAAGCATCCACGATCTTACGCGCGGACGTGCGGCCGTTCTCGAGATCATCGGCCAGTGCGGCAATCGTCGGATTGTTTGGCATTTTCTCTGTCCTATGGCTATTCGATTGATGCCTGGTTGTCCGCAGCCGGCTCGATCTCTAGATCGAGCAGCGCCGAACTCAGGGACTTGCCGTGAGCATCGAGTGCGAGCGATCGCGTGACGCCGCCACCGAGCGCACCGGTCATGACGAAGTTCAGCGCGGCAATGTTGGGCAGTTCATAACGCACGACCTCGCCCTGGACAACGCCGGCGAAGTGCGCCTTCACGCGCGCGGTGGTCACCTGCGCCAGCAAAAGCGGGTAGTCCTGTTCGAGATAGGCAATCACCGAGATGTTGGAGGTGTTGCCCTTGTCACCTGTGCGGGAATGAGCGATTTCGCGCAGCTTCATCGGATCAGCCCTGCACAAACTGGATCGATGGCGTCGCAAGTTCGCGCGGCAGCAATACCGAGGCAACCGCGACGACATCGCGCGCCGACTTGAAGGCGCCTCCGCCGGCGGCCGGCCCGTTGGTGTAAAGCGTCTCGACTTCGTTGCCAATTCGAACAGCCTCGCGGAGGTTTTCGGTTCGGCCGGCAACGCGCACCCGCACCTCGTACGGTTCGCTGGCTTGCGATGAGAGTTCCGCTCCATGCAACGAATCGACTCCGATCAGCTCGAAGCGCAATTCACTTGCCGCCAAGCCGGTGAGCTTCAGCCGTTCACGAACGATCTCCAGAGCCAGCCGCCCGCGCGCCAGCGCGCCTGGACCGGCGTAGGAGATCTGGCCCTCACCGATATAGCTGTCGATATAGCCGACAGATACTTTCAGCGTGGCGGGTCGGCTAGTCCCTCTGCCGCCGCTGATGCGGACGCGGTCTTTCCCGACCTCCTCGACTTTCACATGCGAAAAGTCGGCCGTGACGTCGGGCTGGATGTATCGGGTTGGGTCGTGCACCTCGTAGAGTAATTGCTCCTTGCAGGTCCGCGCCGTCACCGCCCCGCCGGAATCCGCCACCTTGGTGATGACGAGGCTGCCGTCTTCGGCGACCTCGCCGATCGGAAACCCGAGCCGCGCCAGATCAGGAACATCCTTGTAAGGCGGATCAGAAAAGTAGCCGCCGGTGATCTGGCCGGCGCATTCGAGCAGATGCCCCGCGACCGTGCCCTGCCCCAGCAGATTCCAGTCGTTCATCGGCCAGCCAAAGGCATGGACCATCGGCGCCAGAAACAGCGCGGGATCGGAAGCGCGGCCGGTGATCACGATGTCAGCGCCCTTGCCCAGCGCCTCCGCGATCGGCCCTGCGCCGAGATACACGTTGGCCGACAACAGCCGGTTGCCGAGCTGCTTGACCGTGCCGTCGAATTCCATGATCGGGAGATCGCTAGTGTTGCAGGCTTCAAGTACGTCGTCGCCGACAATGGCTGCGATCTTCAGCGAGGACAGCCCAAGCGAGTTCGCGATCTCGCGTGTCTTCTGTGCCGCGGCGGTCGGATTAGCCGCGCCCATATTGGTCACAATCTTGATGCCGTTGGCAACGCAAGCCGGCAGCACCGCAAGCATCCGGTCTTCGAGCAAGGGATCGTAACCGCTGTCCGGGTTCTTCATGCGCGCCTGCTGCGCCAGCGCGACGGTACGCTCGCCGAGACATTCGAACACCAGATACTGGATGTCGCCCTTTTCGGCGAGTTCGAGCGCAGGCTCGATGCGATCGCCGGAGTAACCCGCGCCTGATCCTATTCTGATCGTCCGCATCACTTCAGCCCGAAATAGGCGCGCCGCAAGGCTTCATTGTCTGTCATTTCGGCAACCGTACCGGAAAAGCGGATACGCCCGCCTTCGAGTACGAAAACGCGGGTTGCGACCTC
>JAICIT010000335.1 GCA_025960445.1 Bradyrhizobium sp.
AAGATAGCGGTACTCGACAGCTTACGATCGATCATTGTCGCTCCATTTCCCGGACCAGCCGGCGGTTTCGTGTTGCTGATCAACCTGTCAGGTCGGAACTGTACGCGGAATGAACGGAATTGGCGCAAAGCTGGCACATCACGCTCAAGCCGGCTGGCTCCGTCGTTGATCGAGCGGCGCAAACCTCGACTTTACTGGACAAATCGGGCTCCGGCTGGCATCAGACCGCCAGTCGTTCTCGGACCGGCTGATGCCAGCCGAGACGGCTAGGCTTTCGGAGTGGGACACCTGGCTGCATGAAACAGTTTCTGCTCAAGCTATTCACCTGGTGGAATGGTCAGACGTTTGGCACGCAATTGTGGACCTGGCGCTTTGGCGAATTGGTCGGCACGGACGAGCAGGGCAACCGCTATTACCGCACGAAGGGACGCAAGATTGATCCGACTCTCGGCTTCGAGCGGCGCTGGGTGATTTACAACGGACTTGCAGAGGCCTCGCGCGTGCCACCGTCATGGCATGGGTGGCTGCATCACACCGTCGATATCGCCCCGACCGAGCAGACCTACACGCCGCGCGAGTGGGAAAAGCCGCATGTGCCCAACATGACCGGCACGCCGGCAGCTTACCGTCCCGCGGGCTCCACGCTCGCAAGCGGCCAACGCCCCAAAGCGACCGGCGACTACCAGCCGTGGACGCCGGGTAGCTGAACTGCGGCTACAGAATTCCCCTACGACATAAGCAAGCACCGCAACCGGCTGTGAACAACGGGAACAGCGGGGACATCTGCGTGTGCCTTGTTCGGCGTTGTTGAGTTGCGGACGCCTTCGTGGCTCAATCAATCATCTTACGGAGATGGGAAACCATCGCGTCGGTTCGGGCAACAGATCGCGACTGCCCCGATGCGCAGCGGCTTCCGATCAGGATGTGGCCGGGAGATAGGCCCCCGGCGATGAGGTCCTGAGATCGCCCGTCAATGTGGAGCTGCCGTGAGACAGGAAAGGCCGTCTGGGAAACCAGGCGGCCTTTTTCTTTGACGCTGGCCTTTTTGCGATTGAATTAACCCAGCCGCGCCGCCGCACGATCAACCGCCTCGGCGCGTCGCGCCTGTGACGGCGCAATCCTGTCCTTTTGCAGCGCCAGGATTTCGGGCGGCGCACTGTCGGGCGAGCCGGCATTGAACGGCGGAGCCGGATTATATTCGAGCCCGAGTTGGATCGCCTCGGCGGTTCGACGGTCGATCATGATCGACACCAGCGTCAGCGCGAAATCGATGCCGGCTGTGACCCCGCCACCGGTGACCCGGTTGCGGTCCACGCAGACGCGCGTCTTGGTCGGGATCGCGCCAAACGCTGAGAGAAATTCCATCGCGGTCCAGTGCGTCGCAGCCTTGTAGCCTTTCAGCAGGCCGGCCGCGCCCAGCACCAGAGACCCCGTGCAGACGGAAGTGACGTATTTGGCGCCCTTTGCCTGGTGACGAACGAACTCCAGCACCTCCTCGTCGTTGATCATATCGTTGGTGCCGAAGCCGCCGGGCACGCAGATCACGTCGAGCTGCGGGCAATCGGCAAACGTGATGGTCGGGGTCAGCGTCAGCACGGAATCGCTGGGCACCGGCTCAATTCGTTTCCAGATCAGGTGCACTTGCGCGCCGGGCACGCTCGAAAACACCTGCACCGGGCCGGTGAGGTCGAGCTGCGTCACCCTTGGAAAAATCACGAGGCCGATCTGGAGCGGAGCGGACATGGCGAACCTTTCGGAGTTCTGGGTTTGCGAAGTTCTGCTTGACCTTGCGATCGTCGCATGATCGGCTTGTGTCCGAAATGGCGTATTTCCCTCAATTCAGGACATTGCGAAGGGCGCTGCCAAGATGATCGGAATCCTGGTATTTCCGGGCTTTCAGCTGCTGGATGCGGCAGGCCCGATTTCGGCGTTCGAAATCGCTGCCCGATTGGCCGGTACCCCGCTGTCGATCAAGGTGTTGGCCGAGGTGCCGGGTCCCGTTCGCAGTTCCTCGGGCGTAGAGATGCTCGCGCGTGGCGTAAAAGCCGCGGGCCCGATCAGTACGCTTGTGATTGCCGGCGGCGGAGGGGTCGAGCTCGCCGCGACTTCAGCGAATATCCTGGCGTTCGTGCGAGCGATGGCCAGGCGCGGCGTTCGCCTCGCGAGCGTCTGCTCCGGCGCTTACATTCTTGCTGAAGCCGGCCTACTCGATGGCCGCCGCGCCACCACGCACTGGCGGCGCACTCGACATTTTCTCAGCGCGTATCCGAAGGTGAAGCTGGAGCCTGACCGCATATTCGTCCGCGATGGCGACATGTGGAGTTCAGCGGGGATCACAGCGGGGATCGATCTGGCGCTTGCGATCGTGGCGGAAGATTTCGGCGACGATATCGCCCAGAAGACCGCGCGTGAGCTCGTGCTGTATCACCGCCGCAGCGGCGGCCAGTCGCAGTTCTCATCGCTGCTGGAATTAAAAGCCCCAAGCGGTCGCTTCGGAGCACTGTTGACCTGGGCGCGCGAAAACCTCGAGGCGCCGCTCACGGTTGAGGATCTGGCCGAACAGGCCGGCATGAGTTCGCGGCATTTCGCCCGTGCCTTCATTGCCGAGACCGGCACGACGCCCTCGAAAGCGATCGAGCGGCTGCGGATCGAGGTGGCGCGGCAGCGGGTGCAATCTTCAACCGAGGCAATCGAACGGGTTGCGCAACAGACCGGCTTTCGCGATCCCGAGCGGATGCGCCGCGCGTTCATTCGGGCGTTCGGCCAGCCGCCGCAATCGCTGCGGCGCGCGGCAAGGGCAGGGTAGGCCAGTACTTAGGCCTGGCGCATGAGTCCGAGCCGGCGTCCGAGCCATTCGGTAGTCGGCGCCTGGATCAGGATCGTCATCAAAATGGCAATGAAGGTAATGGACGCGATCATCTGCGCGCCAGGCGCTTTCATCCCGAGCAGTAGGCCGGCTAACGCGGCCGGAATAACACCGGTCTCGCGCGTCCAGCACATGAACAGCATCTCGGCGAAACTCCAGCGCGCCCGCCGATCCGGCAACGCGCACAGGAATACTGTTGCCGGGCGTGCCACGAGCATCAGCACGGTAACGACGGCAATCCCGCCGAGCCAATATCTGCTCATCAGTGCGAAATCGACCTGCGCGCCGAGCAGCATGAAGATGAACAACCGCATAATGAACGCGGTGGTGAGCACGTATTCGTCGAGTTTTCGTGCCTCCCCCGGCTCCATATTGAACCCGAACGACTCTTTGTTTCCGAGCACAATCCCGAACACGAAAACCGCCATGAAGCCGCTGGCCTGCAAACCATCTGCGGCGAAATAGGCGCCGATGACGGCAACCAGCGTCACAACTGGCGCGTATTCAGCAAGGAATGCCAACCGTTCATGGGCGATCAGCAGCGCCGCAAGATATCCAAGCAGGACGCCTGCGACGATACCGATCGCGGATTGCTTGAGCAGTTCGAAGCCCGAATGCATCCAAGAGAACTCGCCGGTTCCCATGGCCACCGCCAGCACCCCGAAAGTGACGATCGCGCCCATGGCATCGTTAAAGGCGGACTCGCTCATTACGGTCTGAGCCACGCGGTCACGAATTTTCACTTGCCGAAAAATGGGTACTAGTGTCGCGGGATCGGTCGAAGCCAGCGTGGCTCCAAGCAACAGTGCCACGAGCAGTGGCTCGCCCAAAATGAAGTGGGCGGCCAGCCCGGTTATGCCGGCGGTGATGATAACGCCGACCGTGGCGATGACGACAATGGTGATCCAGACTTGCTTCAGCACGTTGAAGCGCAAGGAGGCGCCGCCGTCGAATAAGATGTAACTGGCGCCGAACAGCAGGATCACCTGATTGAGGGCGGAGTCCGCCTTGATATCCACGAGCCCGAGTGCCTGTGGGCCCATTGCGATGCCGACGATCAGAAAAACCGCCACATCAGGCACTCGGACCTTCTGTGCCAACAGCCCCGCGATCGTGCCGATCGCAAGAATAAGACCGCACGAGAGCAGCGTGTGCTTGGCAATTTCAATGGAGGCCGATGCTTCCAATTGCGTCGTCTTTCTCAGGTTAATTCGCGGCGACCAGTTGATAATGCTCGTGGATGATCCGGCGTATCCATTCATCCGCGGGTGAACGCTCCTCGATTCGTCAGCTACGAGAGTAACCCGGATTGGCCATTATCTCATCGCGGCAAGCGCAATCAGTTCAGCGCCTTCAGCCAAACCCCTATTTCGCTCGCCGCGATATTGGCCTGTTGCAGCAGTTTTCCCATGGTGAAAAAGCCGTGGAATTGACCCG
>JAICIT010000336.1 GCA_025960445.1 Bradyrhizobium sp.
ATGCGCTCGCGCATGGCAATGCCGCGATGTGCCACCACTGCCTGTTCCTTCGTGCCGGTTTTCATGAGGCCAGCCGCGCCGCATCAATCCGCCATGCCCGATCCGCTATCCTCCACGGGCAGGACGATGCGCTGGCGCTGACCTGGGCCGGCTTCTCCCTCGGCATGGATGCGCACGACCGCGCCGCTGCCTTCACGGCGTTGGAAGCCGCCCTCGCCGTCAGCCCGTCATCGGCCCTGACCTACATTCTCGGCAGCGTCATCCTGGCATGGGGCGGCGAAGCCGAACGTGCGATCGAGTGGAGCGAACGGGGCATTCGGCTGAGCCCGTTCGATTCGTGGGCGTGGGCCGCCTACGACGCACAGGCAATGAGTCACCTGTTGCGCGGTTGCTACGAGGAAGCGTGCCGGGCGGCTTACAAATCCGTCCAAACCAATCCTTCGCACAGCATCACCTACGTGCAACTGGCCGCCGCGCTCGCCAAGCTCGGCCGGCTGGACGAGGCGGCGGCGGCTGCCGCGCGAGTGCTGGAGCTTCAGCCAGCGTTTCGCTTCAGCCGCCAATTTGCGGGCGTGAATTGTGCTCCCGCACTTGCGCAAACAATGGGTGACGCATTGCGGCGAGCTGGATTGCCAGAGTAGGACGACCTTGTACCGCTTTCGCAGTGGCGTCAGGTCCGTTTTGGGCCCATGAGCGGCTCTATTTAGCCGATTTCCGCTCGCAGTAGATACCGCCAACTAGTAGTAGCGCGCCGATCAACGCGATTGCACCTTCGGTCCCCAATAAATGACCGGATTGTGTTGCCGCGTTGGCAACTTCGACTTGCTTAAGAGGTTGGGTCAAATCTGAGCGACCCGAGATGTCCGCTAATGGGATGGTCCGGCCGTGTTCCCGCCCCGCCAGTCAGCGAAGCTGGCTAGGGGCGCCCACGACAAGGAGCACGCCATGTCCCAGCACGCGCAAGCCGCCGTCACCGTCATCGGCATCGATATCGGCAAGAACTCGTTTCACATCGTTGGTCACAACAAGCACGGAGCGATCGTGCTGCGCCAGAAGTGGTCGCGCGGGCAGGTAGAGGCCCGGCTTTCCGACCTGCCGCCGTGCCTGATTGGTATGGAGACGTGCGTTGGGGCGCATCACCTTAGTCGCAAGCTCAACGGGCTTAGCCACGACGCCCGGCTGATGCCGGCCAAGTACGTCCGCCCTTATTCGAAGGGGCAGAAGAATGACTTCCGTGATGCCGAGGCGATCGCCGAGGCGGTGCAGCGGCCGACGATGAAGTTCGTGGCAACGAAGACCGCAGACCAGCTCGACCTGCAGGCATTGCACCGAGTGCGGGAGCGGCTGGTCAGCCAGCGCACGGGCATCATCAATCAGATCCGCGCCTTTCTGCTGGAGCGCGGCATCGCGGTGCGACAGGGACAGCGATTCCTGAGAGCCGAGCTGCCACGCATACTGGCGGCGCCGACGAGCATCCTGTCACCTCGCATGAGCAGGGTGATCGAGGACCTGTCCGGCGACTGGCGTCGGCTCGATGACCGCATCGAACAACTATCGATAGAGATCGCAACTCTGGCCCACGCGGATTTCGGTTGCGAGCGGCTAATGAGCGTACCGGGCATTGGACCGATCATCTCCAGCGCGATGGTGGCCGCTATCGGTGCTGTGAACGCCTTCACCAAAGGCCGCGACTTTGCCGCCTGGTTGGGGCTCGTCCCACGGCAGATGTCAACCGGCGATCGGGCGATCCTCGGCAAGATATCAAAGCGGGGCAATCGCTACCTGCGGGTTCTGTTCGTGCAGGCCGCATGGGTTGTTTTGATCAAGCGACAGAGCTGGGACAGGTATGGTCTCAAGTCGTGGATCGAAGTCGCAGTGAAGCGGCTACACCGCAATGTGCTGGCGATTGCGCTTGCCAACAAGCTCGCGCGCATCGCGTGGAGTGTGCTGGCTCACGGTCGAGGCTTCGAGGCGAGCAAGTTACAGGTTGCCTAGCCGCCGCACCGCGAAGCTAGCGGCCGGTCATCCAACGAGGTCTGCGAGAGAACGAGACGAGATGGAGGTTCGGTCTTCCCGGCGTGCGCGAACACTGGTGACCCAAATGGCCGATGAGGCCTTTCCGCTAATGAGATCGCACACGCGCTGATATCCATGATGGCCAGGAGCAAGACGCTCCAAGCAAAGGCCGATACATTGATGCAAGACCGCTACCGCCGCCTCGACGGAATTCTCTTGCGACACACGGCCGGACCATACATATGGGTCAGAAGCGGACATGCCACTGCGGGAAATCCGCTAAGCCTTACGCGCGAATACCAACTTGGCTGCCAGTACGAACGCCCCTCTGCGCCGGGATCATTTGAACAGTGACCTGGCCACCTGCCGTGCACAGTCGGTGAATATCTGCGCTCCCGCAGTCGGGATACGCTTACTCAATGTCACGATCCCGACCGGTGAAGCCTTCATCGATAACTTGATGGGTAACTCCTTCAGCGAATGTTGCTTGGCGCTGAGACGCAACACTGATCGCGGTAATACAGCTATGTAATCCCCTCGGCTCGCAAGATGTTGACGAAGGTGAATCGAATTCGTTTCGATAACCGGCTTTGGCGGCTTTAGCCCCTGCGCCTCAAACGCCTCCGTCAAGAAGCGGCCAGCCAGCACATCGGAGGGCGTAGAGATCCAAGCGGCATCGGCCAAGTGAGCCAGTTTGATTTTGCGCTTGCGCGCCCATCTGCTGCTCGCACCCACGACGACCGCGAACGGATCGTCAAACAGCACGTCCACACGCAAATCATCTCCGAAGCCCCCTTCGGCAGATGAAGTCGAGAGCCGACCAAGCACCAGATCTATCTTGCGTTCATGGAGTTCCGGGAAGGCTACGGTAGGCCAGCTTACCGGCTGGACCTGAAAGCGCATACGGGGATATGGCTGCGCAGCTCGCTCAATCACGAGAACCAAGAATGCCGCGAGTGATTCAGGACATCCGATTCTCACTTCGCTTGTGGCCGGATCTGCAATCGACTCTATGTCGCGAATGCCTTGGCGTAATTCGTCGAAGGCTGCCCTGCCGCGCATTGCGAGGGCCTGGCCGTAAGGAGTCGGCACGACCCCTTTCGACGTACGATCCAACAGACGGACCCCAAGCGTCTTCTCCAGATCGCCAATTACTTCTGAGACGGTAGGGGCGGTAACTCCAAGCCGCGCGGCGGCCTGCGCCATGCTGCCGAGATCCAGAACAGTAAAGAACACATGGAGATCGCGAAATCGCAGCCGCCGACCAATCTGGCTCTCCCAATCTATCCGCGGAGGCACTGGGAATACTCCTATGCGTGGTTCGATAGATTAGGAATACCCCAAATATGACGTTTCGCCTAACTTGGCAAAAGGACGCATCAAGCATCGCACTGCCGCGAGATGGTTATGGAGCTCACACGCCGCCGATTACTCCAGTGCAGCCTTGCGGCAGTCGCCGCCGGCGGCGCTCCTGTATTCGCCCAGGCAGGGCTCTACCCAACCAAACCCGTACGAATCGTCACCGGTTTCCCGGCCGGCGGATTGAGCGACATCCTCGCACGATTGCTAGCTCACCCGCTTTCCGAGAGCCTCGGACAGCAGGTGTTCGTGGAAAATCGGCCGGGTGCCGCTACAAACATCGCAACCGAATCGGTGGTGCGTGCTGTTCCCGACGGTCATACGTTGCTGCTCGCGACGGCGATGAACTCCATAAACGCGACAGTGTACGATAAGCTCAAATTCAGTTTCCTCCGCGACATGACTGGAGTCGCAGGCATTGCCGATGCGGCATTCGTGCTCGAATTACACCCGTCCGTTCCGGCCACAACAGTTCCGGAATTCATCGCTTATGCCAGAGCCAACCAAGGTAGACTTGGCATGGCGTCGGGCGGGATTGGAAGCCCAGAGCATGTAGCCGGCGAGCTGTTCAAAATCCTGGCCGAGATTGACATGCTGCACGTCCCCTATCGCGGCTCCGGACCGGCAGTGGTAGACCTGCTTGGTGGGCAAGTGCAGGTTTACTTCGGTCCCATTGCCCCCTCAATCCAGCACATCAAAGCCGGTACATTACGCGCCCTTGCTGTGACAACAGCTCGGCGCTCGGAAGCACTTCCGGATCTTCCAACGATTGGCGAATTCCTCCCGGGTTTCGAGATGAGTGCGTGGCAAGGGCTTGCCGCTCCTCGGGGCACGCCGAATGATGTCATCACGCTCTTGAACCGCCGGGTGAATGCGGCCCTCTCCGAGCCGAAACTGAGGTCGCGCCTCATAGATCTCGGGACC
>JAICIT010000337.1 GCA_025960445.1 Bradyrhizobium sp.
GTCGCCGCGCCGATCCCGCCGCCGCCACCACCGGCTCAGACGCCGGCTCCGGCGGCTGCCGGAGCGGCAGCACAGGGGCCACACCGCCTGGAAGATTTCCGCGGCGCGCGGCACGAAACTGATCAGGGCGGTCGCAAGGTCTTCACCGAGCCCGGGCGCGTTATCGTGGTCGATCCGAGCGGGCAGTCGTTTGTCCGCCACAACGAACAGGATCGATTCCGTTTCGGCGCGCGCGATATCCAGACACAGCAAGTCGGTGGCGAAACCCGCACCACCGTCATTCGTCCTGATGGTTCGGAGATCATCACCATCAACGGCCGCGACGGCCACCTGCTGCGAAGGATCCGCCGGGATCAGCGGGGTCGGGAGATCATCATCATCGACAACACCTACCGCGACCCGCGTGCGATCGGCGGCTTCTATGTCGACCTCCCGCCACCCGTAATTCGCATCCCCTACGATCGATACATCGTCGAAGCCGATGAGGCGTCACCGGAACTCATCTATGACACCATGCTGGCTCCGCCGGTCGACCGAATCGAGCGGCGTTATTCTCTCGACGAGGTCCTCTACAGCCCTTCGGTGCGCCAGTTGATGCCGAGCATCGATCTGAACACCATCAACTTCGAGACCGGATCGTGGGAGATCCCGCCCGATCAGGCGGCCAAGCTGCAGGTCATTGCCGACGGTCTCAATCGAGCCATCGCGCGTAATCCGCGCGAGGTATTCCTGATCGAGGGTCACACCGATGCGGTCGGAAATGACATCGATAATCTTTCGCTGTCGGACCGGCGCGCTGAATCGGCAGCCGAGTTGCTGACCCAGCAGTTCGGCGTGCCGGCCGAAAACCTGACGTCGCAAGGCTACGGCGCGCAGTATCCGAAGGAGCAGACCAGCGGGCCGAGCCGCATCAACCGCCGCGTCACCGTTCGTCGCATCACTCCGCTACTCAATGGCGGCACAGCTTCGCTGCCGCCTCCGCCGCCCGGCACCGCACCTCCGCGGTGAGCAGCTTGCGTGTTAGCTAGCAGCAATGGCCGGGAGCGATCCCGGCCATTCTTGTTACCCTACGTGCTCGGCGAAGCGATGAGTGCCTGCTCCGGCGGCATGATTCCTAGCGCTTGAGGATACGTCCGCGCGTTCAATCCCTATCCCCATCGAGTTTGAATATCTCCGCGCCTTGGCCCTTCGAAAGCAAGCCGGTCTCTGCGTAGAGATTCAGCTTGGCGCGGGTATCGGTGATATCGAGGTTGCGCATTGTCAGCTGGCCGATACGGTCCGCCGGCGTGAACGCCGCATCTTCCACCTTCTCCATGCTCAGCCGCTCCGGCTGATAGGTCAGGTTGGGACTCTCGGTGTTCAAGATCGAGTAGTCGTTGCCGCGGCGCAGCTCGAGCGTCACCTCACCAGTAACCGCGCGAGCCACCCAACGCTGGGCAGTTTCGCGCAGCATGAGCGCTTGAGAATCGAACCACCGCCCCTGGTACAGGAGTCGGCCGAGGCGCATGCCGCTGATCCGATATTGCTCGATGGTGTCCTCGTTGTGGATGCCGGTGACCAGACGTTCGTAGGCGATGTGCAGCAGCGCCATGCCGGGAGCTTCGTAAATACCGCGGCTCTTTGCCTCGATGATCCGGTTCTCGATCTGGTCGCTCATGCCAAGACCATGTCGCCCGCCGATGCTGTTGGCCTTGAGGAACAGCGCAACCGGATCAGCGAACGTCTCGCCATTCAGCGCAACTGGCTGGCCCTGCTCAAAACGCACGGCGACCTTTTCCGCCTTGACCACGCAGTCGTCGCGCCAGAACGGCACGCCCATGATCGGGTTGACGATCTTGATGCCGCTGTCCAGGTGCTCGAGATCCTTGGCCTCGTGGGTTGCACCGAGGATATTGCTGTCAGTCGAATAGGCTTTTTCGGCGCTCATCTTGTAGGCGAATCCGCTGGCGGTCATAAACGCCGACATTTCCGCGCGGCCGCCCAGCTCATCAATGAAGTGCTGGTCGAGCCAGGGCTTGTAAATCCTGAGGCCTGGATTGGTCAGCAGGCCGTAGCGGTAGAACCGCTCGATATCGTTGCCTTTATACGTGGAGCCATCGCCCCAAATGTTGACGCCATCCTCCTTCATTGCCGAGACCAGCATCGTGCCGGTCACGGCGCGCCCGAGAGGCGTGGTGTTGAAGTACGCGATGCCGCCGGTACTGACGTGGAAGGCGCCGGACTGGACGGCGGCAATGCCTTCGTGGACGAGCTGCGTGCGGCAATCCACCAGTCGGGCTTTTTCACTGCCGAACTCAACGGCCTTGCGAGGAATCTCTTCGTAGTCAGCCTCGTCAGGTTGGCCGAGGTTGGCAGTATAGGCAAAGACGCGGGCGCCCTTTTTCTTCATCCAGAGGAGCGCGGCGCTGGTGTCGAGGCCGCCCGAGAAAGCGATGCCGACTTTTTCGCCCTTGGGTAGGCTTTTCAAGATCGTACTCATAGAGCTTCCAATCAGTCGAAATGGCAGATGCCGCTTGCGGCTTGGGTGCGCGAATATCAAATTTTGCGCTGAGGGGCACGTGTTTAATGGTGCGCGGCTGCCCAGGATCGGACTACTCCAGCCCACGCCGAGCGCTCACGCCGATGGTTTTGGTCCGACATCGCGTCCGCGCCGTCTTTGAAAGAAGCGGTAGGCCGGCCACGCCATCCGCGTGATCGCCGCGTCAATGCGCTGATCGGACAGTCGCGTCGATGGCCAGCGGTAGATCCATGCATAAGCGAGCCAGATCACCAGAAAGGTCACCAGCCCTGCGGCCGCGACGTCGGTGAAGAAGTGCCCGCCAAACGCCATCCTGAGCAAGCTGGTCGTCACGCCGAACAAGGTTGCCGCGGCATATGCCAGGGGTCGCCATGCCGGCGGCGTCAATGCCGCCGGGGCGTAAGTCCAGAACGCGGTCGCACCTTCGCCGGAGAAGAACGAGCAGTTTCGGCCGCAGCTTCCGCGCGGATCCCACCACGGTACGAATTGATCCGGTCCGTTGAATTGCGTCACCACCACCGGCCGCGGTCGGCCCCAATAGCTCTTGAACGTGAGGTTGGTAAGGACACCCGCAGAAAGAGCGAGCGTGACGAGCAAGAACACAATCGCGCGTCCCGAGATCAACAGCGGACGATCCGGCCGCAGTAATTTTGCGACGAGAGCCAGGATCGCGGGCATCGCAATCGCCCAGGCGATCCACATCGCCGCGTCCCGGGCGATCCCGGCCAAGGTGTTGAGCTTCAGCGGAAAGGATTTCGTTGTTGCATCGTAGAACACGGCAGCCAACTTCAAATCGAGCTCGGGATAGATCCCGAACGCCAGTCCGATCGCGAGGGCTAAAAGCAGCGCGATGAAAAGTCCGGTCCGATTCATGCCGCGCGGTTTAGCCGAGGAGGTTGGCGATGAAAAGGCTTGGTCGTCGCTTCTTCAGGTCGCCGGAGGCGATGGCGAATGTGACGGCATCGGAGGCGGCGGCTTCAGAGGAGTCGGCGCCTTGCGCCATCCGCCGGCGTTGCGACCGGCGATCATCCAATAGACGAGACCGGCGATGATTCCAGCTCCGGTCATGATTTCAAGATGACGCCGGACAATTCCCTGGAAATGAAACGTCTCGGGATCGAACGGGACCAGGCCCAGGTAGCAGGCGAGACCGACGAGCCCACCGCCGACCGCGTAGGTCAAGGCTCCCCTGACATAAAACGCTTCCGTGATCGCAACCACGAGCATCGCCGGGAGCAGCGCGAATCCGCTCACGAAGATAAATCCGAAACCCATCACAATGTTCAGCGCACTCTGATCGACCAGGCCGTCACCGAGATCACTGAATTCCGGAAACAACACCGCACCGACCACGATCATTCCCGCAACCAGCGATGCTGCAAGAAACCCGAACAGAATGACGAACAGGCGACCGATCAATGCCATGATGTTGAACCAGGTGTGCTGTCATTGCTGTGAGCGCAAGCGAACCAATCCATCAGGCCGGACGCGACTCATCAAATGGATTGGCTCATCGCGAGCCTGTCACCGGGTGCGCATTGGCGCAACCCACTTTCGCGATCGCAATCACCAGTTGACAAGTAAATAGCTAATCCGTCATCGCCATCGCGCGCAGCGCCTGTCGTTCGCGCGCCGTCAATTTCTCCGTCTCCGATTTTAACTGGCCGCATGCAGCAAGGATGTCGCGGCCGCGCGGTGTGCGTACCGGCGAGGAATAGCCGGCATTGAAAATATATTCGGAAAATTTCTCGATCTGCTCCCAGTCGGAACAC
>JAICIT010000338.1 GCA_025960445.1 Bradyrhizobium sp.
GATCCGCGTCCCTGCCATTTTGGCCCCGTATGGTTTAGTTGCGATGCGCGCCGTCGTCGCTGTTGTGTTGTTTGTGACCGCCATTCACGCCGGGATGTGGGGGGCGCTTCGCGACAAGCAGCAGGCGCCCGACTTTACGGGGATCCTGCCTAGCGTCTCCTATGCGCCGTTCGAAGGAACGGGCCATCCGGACGTCGATAACCTCCCAAGCGCCGAAAAAATCCGCGCCGATATGAAAAAGCTTGCGCCGCTGACGCGGGCGATCCGGCTTTACTCGTCCACGGGTGGCGTCGAGCTGGTGCCACCGATCGCAGCCGAGTTCGGCCTGAAGGTCACAGTTGGCGCGTGGATCGACAAGAACACCGAGCGCAACGAGCGCGAGATCGATGCCGCGATCAATCTGGCGAGGCGCAACAGCAACGTAATCGGGGTGGTCGTCGGCAACGAGACCGTGTATCGCGGCGAGCAAAAGGTGGACGACCTCATTGAGCTGATCAAGCGGGTCAAGAAGTCGGTCAACGTCCCCGTCACAACGGGCGAAATCTGGAACATCTGGCGAGACAATCCGCAGCTCGGTTACTCCGTGGACTTCATCGCCGCGCACGTTTTGCCCTATTGGGAAAACTTCACGGACAAGCAGGCCGTCGATCAGGCGGTTTCGATGTATCAGCTGCTGCGAAACCAATTTCCCGGCAAGCGGATCGTGATCGCCGAATTCGGCTGGCCGAGCGCCGGCTACAATTTGAGGAATGCCGAGCCAGGGCCATTCGAACAAGCTGCTGTGCTGCGCGGTTTCGTTACCCGAGCCGAAGCGATCGGCATGGAATACAACATCGTTGAAGCAATCGATCAGCCATGGAAGTTCTTTGAAGGCGGCGTCGGCCCCTATTGGGGCATCCTGAACGCGGCACGCGAGCCCAAATTCTCCTGGACGGGCCCAATCGTAAACCCGGACTACTGGAAACTCGCAACTATCGCGGTTCTCGTTGGCATTCTGATGTCATTGCCGATACTCAGGCTGTCCCGCGCCACTCCCATGCAGGCGCTGCTGTTGACGTCGGCGGCGAATGCGGTCGGGGCGTGGGTAGCAACCGTGTTTGCTTATTGGGCCGGGCACTACTTTGTCTTCGGTTCGGCGTTTGCACTGACGCTGGGCCTGATCCTGTTGGTGCCGCTGGTGCTGATCGCGATGGCGCGGATCGAGGAAGTCGCCGCAATTGCTTTCGGCCGCGCGCCGCGCCGCCTGCTGCTCGCGGCGGTGACTCCAGCCGCGCAAGCTGCCGTTCCCAAGGTTTCGATCCATGTGCCGGCTTATGCCGAGCCGCCGGAAATGCTCAAGCAGACGCTCGATGCCGTCGCACGGCTGGATTATCCGAATTTCGAATGCGTGGTGATCATCAACAACACGCCCGACCCAACGTTCTGGCAGCCGATCCAGGATCACTGTCGCGCGCTCGGCGAACGATTCAAGTTCGTCAACGCGGAAAAGGTCGAGGGCTTCAAGGCGGGCGCGTTGCGCATCGCGATGGAGCGAACTGCTGCCGATGCCGAGATCATCGGCATCATCGACGCGGACTATGTCGTCGAGCCGGACTGGCTGAAGGATCTGGTACCGGTTTTTGCCGATCCGCGCGTCGGCCTGGTACAGGCGCCTCAGGATCACCGCGACGGCGACCGCTCGCTGATGCATTATCTTATGAATGGCGAGTATGCCGGATTCTTCGACATCGGCATGGTCCAGCGCAACGAGGCCAATGCGATCATCGTTCACGGCACGATGTGCCTGCTCCGTCGCGCGGCGATGGATATGGTCGGCGGTTGGTCGCGCGACACCATTTGCGAAGATACCGATTTGGGGCTCGCGATTATCGAGCATGGCTGGGTGACCCATTATACCAATCGCCGTTATGGCCACGGCCTTTTGCCAGACACCTACGAGGCCTTCAAAAAGCAGCGCCATCGCTGGGCTTATGGTGGATTCCAGATCGTCAAGAAGCACTGGCGGCGTTTTCTGCCCGGCGCCAGCCGGCTCACGCCTGATCAGCGACGCGAGTTCGCGCTGGGCTGGTTAAACTGGCTTGGCGCCGAAAGTCTTGGTGTACTCGTGGCGATCTTGAACCTGATATGGGTACCCATCGTCGCGTTCGCGGACATCGCGATTCCCGACAAGATCCTGACGCTGCCAATCATCGCAGCCTTTGTGGTCTCGCTTCTCCATTTTGCGGTGCTGTATCGCCTGCGTGTGCCCGTGAAGTGGGGGCAAATGCTGGGCGCCATGATTGCGGCGATGTCCGTTCAGTGGACGGTCTCGCGCGCGGTCGCAAACGGCCTGATCACCGAACACCTCGCGTTCGCTCGTACGTCGAAGGGCGGCTTGTCGCGGATGTCGATCGAGTTCCAGGGATTCTGGGAAGCGGTGATCGGCGTGTTGCTGCTGGTGGGCGCCGCGGTTCTCGTGGCCACCAACAGTTTCAAGCAAGTCCGTGAAATCTACGTGTTCGCGGCCGTGCTGGTGCTGGAAAGCCTGCCCTTCCTTTCAGCGGTTGCGATCGCCATTCTGGAGAACTCGCGACTCAACTCGTTCGAATTCTGGCGGAATACCGGAATAAGAACCGCAGAGCTGATCGGCCTGCGCCCTGTTGCCCTGCCAACCGTGATTGGCTCGTCGCAACCTGTGGCATCGGAGATTCACCCGGAAGCAAGTTGATCGGGTGCCTTTGCGCCAAGCCGCGGCTGAGGAATTCGCGCTAACTGGCGGGATCAGCTGATTTATCCCGGTTCTCCCGTTCCTGTTCTCAAGCGGCCCAAGCTATTGACCGACACCCAGCCGGCTCCTACACAGCGCGGCAAGTGAGCGCGTAGCTCAGGTGGTAGAGCACGTGACTTTTAATCATGGGGTCGAGGGTTCGAGTCCCTCCGCGCTCACCAAGGAAATCAGGTACTTAACCGATAAAAACCGCTGCGCGCAAAAGGTCTCTGTCTGCAGTGTGTCTGCAAATCAATTGCCTCCCTCCACGACTCGCATTTCGGCGATTGATCTATCTAGACGGCATGTTGCGTAAGCTCGAGTTCGCCTGATTGTTCAGCGCGAAGGTACAGCGGCGGTGACACACCCCGGCACGGTCGCTCCGCTCGCTGAGGCGAGGCCGTGCCGCATCGAACCTTGCATAAAGGCCTCGGGACTGTAAGGTTAGATTGTTCCCGCTGCTGATCGGGGCGAAAGCAATGAAGTTAATTTTCATCATCGCCTCAGCTTTGGCTTTGTCGGCCTGTTCGGTGTCAGCGTATGCCGAAACGCCGAGCACTCCGAAGGCCACGCCAAAGACGGCTGCCGCGGCGACTGCAAAGACCGGTGCTACGGCGGCGCGAAAGACCGGTGCCACGTCCACGAAGATCGATGACTGCTACGGCAGACCCGCCATGATGTCGGGCAAACCTTGCCACTAGTACAGGCCAGCCGATTGTAGCGCCGCTCCTCGCCGACTTTCCAGACGCGATCAGGTCGGCGCGATGGCTTAGCCCTCCCGGGGGCCATGCGGCAGGGCAGGCGCTTTATTCATGCGGTCGGCATCCTACTATCCGCCATGCCATCGACAAAGTTCGAGCCGTGCCTCCCGACGCGCGGGCACCGTAGAAGCCATGATGCAGAACCTCGTAATCGGATTTGTTCTAGTGGCTTTGATTGTCATGGGCGTGATTGCTTACGCCCAGAAACATGAAGGTTGCTTGCACGGACGGTCGCTCCAAACCTTCCAGCCCTGCGGATCAATCAGCGTTGATATATAGCCCGCCCGCGACGCCGCGGCTTGTAAGACGCGTAGGCTTCCAATGCCGGCTATAACCGTATCGATTAGTAGTTAGTGTAACTATCGATGGAGCGTGTCGGGGGAGTTGAGTTCGCGTCAGCGGCAGGTGCGCGATACATCCCGCCGCTCCGCATGGTCGCATTGGCATTGCGGCTGCGATGCGTCGCAGGACGCTGAACGTGACGCTGCTCTTTCGCGATAGTTTGAGCCTTGGCACCCTTGGCCATCGTGTCCTTCGCCATAGCTGGGCTCGCCAGCACGGCGCAGGCCATGGCCGAGATGCCCAACATCGCAAGACTTGCAATCCTCAGTGTCATGGCACGCTCCCTTTCTTGTGATTGTGGTCGGAGCAATCGCGCAGGACGGTGGCTGTTCCGCCTCCGCTTTCTCAAACAGGTGTGATCTACTTTGCCCGTTCGAGCTCGGCCGATTGCTCCACACGCAAACTGCTGGGGAACGAACGACTCAAGCC
>JAICIT010000339.1 GCA_025960445.1 Bradyrhizobium sp.
ACCAAGCCAGCGGCGTGCCGCCGAGATCACGAGATCGCGCAATGCGTCGCTGGCGATCGACTCGATTGCTTCTCCGACGAATGCCTGGATCAGGAGCGCCTGCGCTTCCTTTTCCGACAGCCCTCGCGCCCGCAAATAAAACAGCAGGCTTTCATCCAATGCACCGGTAGTGGCGCCGTGGCCGCAGGTGACGTCGTCGGCGAATATTTCCAGTTCCGGCTTGTTGTCTGCCTCAGCCTCGTCGGACAGAAGCAGCGCCCGGGTCATCATCTTGGCGTCTGTCTTTTGCGCGTCAGGGCGAACGATGATGCGCCCCTGAAATACCGAATGCCCGCGGTCATCGACCACCGAACGGAAGATTTCGCGGCTTTGGCAGTTCGGCACCGCGTGGTCCAGAAGGAGCGTGCTGTCAGCATGCTGGCGGCCGTTGAGTAGGTTGACGCCATTGGCGTGGACCTGAGAGCCCTCGCCAGCAAAAGCGATCACGGCCTGATAACGGCTGACGTTCGGTCCTGAGGTCAAGCCGAACGTATTGAAATGCGCTTTGGCGCCCAGCGTGACCAGGCTTGAGGAAATGTTGAAGGCCTCGCGGCTATCCTCGACCAGGCGCACATGGTCAAGCCGCGCACCGTCACCGATCGAAACGATCAGTGAGTCGTGCACCTGATAGGCTTTCGCGCCTTCGCCCGCGATGTAGCTCTCCACGAGCGTCGCGCTGGCGTTGCTCCCGAGCTTCAGCAACGAACGCGTGAACATGGCAGCCGGGCGCGCCCCGCCGGCGATGTGAACGATATGCAAGGGCTGCGACAGGCTGGCGCCATCGGCAACGTCGATGATGACCCCGTCCGCCATCATCGCGCCGTTCAGCGCCACCATCGGATTGGAGATATCCGGCGCCAACAGCTCCGCCTGGAGTGCGGCATCGGCGCCTTCCAACACCTCACGGAGCGTGCGGATGCGCAGGCCTTGTTCCAGGTTGGCCGTTTCGGAAAGTTTCGGCGCGAGCACGCCATCAACCAACACCAGCCGTCGCACGCCGGCAATCGCATGCAACTTCAAAGCCGCAGCGCCGTGCTTCAGTGCCGCTGCATCCGGCTCAACTGCGGGCGGCAGCACTTCGCGCATCAGCACGCGCAGGTCGGTGTATTTCCAATCCTCGATCCGTCGGTGCGGCAGGCCCATGCGCTCGTAGCTTTCGAGCGCCTGTCGCCGAAATTCACCGACTTTGCCGTCACCAGGCAGCCGGTCGCGTGCGACGGTGAATACATCGCTCAAAGCGCGTCCGGGCTCGGCTTTTGCAAGTGCAACGTTCATCATCAAATCCGCTTCAAACGTCAGGCCGCGTCTTCGAATTGCGCATAGCCGGACGCCTCGAGATCCAGCGCCAACTGCTTGTCGCCGCTCTTCACGACGCGGCCCCTGGACATGACATGCACGAAGTCCGGCACGATGTAATTCAAGAGCCTCTGGTAATGCGTGATCACGACGATCGCGCGATCGGGGGAGCGTAGCGCGTTTACACCATCGGCCGCGATGCGAAGCGCGTCGATGTCGAGGCCCGAATCCATCTCGTCGAGGATACAAAGGCTGGGCTCGAACAGCGCCATCTGGAGAATTTCGTTGCGCTTCTTCTCGCCACCGGAGAACCCGACATTGACGCCGCGGCGAAGCATGTCCTGCGGGATATTCAGACGGGCGGCGACTTCCCGGACCTTCTTGAGGAAATCCGGCGTCGAGAATTCGCTCTGACCGCGAGCCTTGCGTTGGGCATTCAGCGCGGTGCGCAGGAAGGTCATGGTCGCAACACCGGGGATCTCTACCGGATATTGGAAGGCGAGAAACACGCCCTTGGCGGCACGCGCGTCGGGCGACATTTCCAGCAGGTCTTCGCCTTCGAACAGGATCTCCCCGCCCGTGACTTCATAGCCCGGCTTGCCCGCAATGACGTGGCTCAGTGTCGATTTGCCTGATCCGTTCGGTCCCATGATGGCGTGGACCTCGCCCTTGTTGACGGTGAGCGACAGCCCGTGGAGAATCTCACGCTCGTCGACACGGACCTGCAGATTTTTGACTTCCAGTAACGGCATCCTGTTTTCCCTGATCGGCAATGATTTCGAGCTTTGAAGCCCGATTGCTCACGACTGTTATCCGACGCTGCCTTCGAGCGAGATCGAGATCAATTTCTGCGCCTCGACCGCGAACTCCATCGGCAATTGCTGCAGCACGTCCTTCACAAAGCCGTTGACCACGAGGCCGACGGCCTCCTCCTGCGACAGGCCACGCTGCACGCAGTAGAACAGCACGTCCTCGGAAATCTTCGAGGTGGTCGCTTCGTGCTCGAACAGCGCGGACGAATTCTTCGCCTCGATGTAGGGCACGGTGTGGGCACCGCACTTGTCGCCGATCAGCAGCGAGTCGCAGGCAGTGAAGTTGCGCGCGCCGGTGGCTTTGCGATGAGCGGTGACGAGGCCGCGATAAGTGTTTTGCGATACGCCGGCTGCAATGCCCTTCGAGATGATGCGGCTGGTGGTGTTCTTGCCCAGATGCAGCATCTTGGTGCCTGAGTCGACCTGCTGATGGCCGTTCGAAATCGCGATCGAATAGAACTCGCCCCGCGAATTGTCACCGCGCAGAATGCAGCTCGGATACTTCCACGTAATGGCTGAGCCTGTCTCGACCTGCGTCCACGAAATTTTCGAATGATTACCCCGGCAGTCGCCGCGCTTGGTGACGAAATTGTAGATGCCGCCGAGCCCCTCCGAATTCCCCGGATACCAGTTCTGAACGGTCGAGTATTTGATTTCGGCGTCGTCGAGCGCGACCAGTTCGACTACGGCCGCGTGCAACTGGTTCTCGTCGCGCTGCGGAGCAGTGCAGCCTTCGAGATAGCTGACGTAAGAGCCTTTATCGGCGATGATCAGCGTCCGTTCGAATTGACCAGTGTTGCGCTCGTTGATCCGGAAATAGGTCGACAGCTCCATCGGGCAGCGCACCCCCGGCGGCACATAGACAAACGAGCCGTCGGAAAATACCGCCGAGTTGAGGGTGGCAAAGAAATTGTCCGAGGTAGGCACCACCGTGCCGAGATACTTCTTCACCAATTCAGGATGCTCGCGGATCGCTTCCGAGATGGGCATGAAGATCACGCCGGCTTTCTTCAACTCTTCCTTGAAGGTGGTCGCAACGGACACCGAGTCGAACACCGCGTCGACGGCGATCTTGCGTTCGCCCTCCGGTCGCACCACGCCCTCGAGCACCTCGATCTCACGCAGAGGAATGCCGAGCTTTTCGTAGGTCTTCAGGATTTCCGGATCGATCTCGTCCAGCGAGGTCACCGACTTCTTCGGCTTCGGCGCCGCGTAGTAATAGAGGTCCTGGTAATCGATTTTCGGATAGTGGACGCGGGCCCATTTCGGCTCCGCCATGGTCAGCCAGCGGCGATAGGCCTCCAGACGCCATTCCAGCATCCAGGCAGGCTCGTTCTTTTTTGCGGAAATGAACCGGACCGTATCTTCCGATAGCCCTTTTGGGGCCTTGTCGGACTCAATTAGGGTCTCAAATCCATATCGATACTGATCGACGTCGATCCGGCGAACCCGGTCAACGGTCTCCTGTAGGGCCGGCATTCCATCCTCCGCTCGCGGTTTCAAGGACCGCGGTGGATCAATTCGAAAGCTTTACGACGTTTCGGGGCGGAAATCACCTGCTTAGAACCGTTCAAGCAGTGTTTCGTCCCTCACTGTTAAGTAAGGTACCGGCGAGCTTTCGCCAAGCCTCCAGACACCGATCAATGTCCGCATCTGTCGTGGACCAGCCCATACTAAGCCGCACCGCTCCGTTCGCGAACTCAGCGCCAAATCCCATGGCATCCAGCACATAGGATCGCTGCACCTTGCCCGAGGAGCAGGCGGAGCCCGAGGAAACCGCAATTCCAGCCAGATCGAACCCGATCACGGCCGTTTCAGCCCTGAGCCCGGGAACCGTAAACAAGGTGGTATTAGGCACTCTGGTCACTTCATCAGTGAATATGATCAGCCCGGGCGTCTGCCGAAGCCCCTTCTCAAGCCGGTTCCGAAGCATTTCCAGGCGGCCAGGGTAGCTGTCCAGAGCGCCCGCGGCGGTCTGCACGGCCGCTCCGAAGCCGGCAATCGCGGCCACGTTCTCGGTGCCGGCGCGGTGCCCAAGTTCCTGGCCGCCTCCGCGAAGCAGCGGCGCAAGCCCCTGCACCCCGTCGGCCAGGATCACTGCGCCGACCCCTTTAGG
>JAICIT010000340.1 GCA_025960445.1 Bradyrhizobium sp.
CGCGCCAGGAATCCGCGAGCGGGATCTCGACCTGCACATGCTTGCCGGCTTTCAGGCAGGCGATGGATTGTGCCGCATGCATCTGCGTCGGCGTGCAAAGAATGACCGCATCGACTTCACGGAGGGAAAGGCTGTCGGCGAGATCGGTGGTGACGTGCGCGATGCCATATTTGGCAGCTACCTCGCGGGTTGGCTCGATCCGGCGGCCCACCAATGAGACGACCTCGACGCCTTCGATATTCTTGATGCCGTCCAGGTGCTTGATACCGAACGCGCCGGCGCCGGCGAGGGCGACTTTGATCGTCCTTGTCACTTCAATTGTTCTCCAGGATCAGATGGCCGACGGCGGTGTTGCTCGCCGGCACGTGGTAAAACCGGTGCCGCACAGTCGGGGCCTTGCCGCCATTCACATCGTCCATCGCGCCGCGCGCGATCAACCACATCACCAGCTCGATGCCTTCGCTGCCGGCCTCGCGGACGTATTCGATGTGCGGCATGGTTGAGAGCCCATCGGGATCGCCGATCAGCCGATCGAGGAAAGCGGTGTCGAACTCCTTGTTGATCAGCCCGGCACGCGGGCCCTGCAATTGATGGCTCATGCCGCCGGTGCCCCAGATCTGGACGTTGAGCGGCTCGTCAAAACTGTCGACGGCCTTGCGGATCGCCTTGCCGAGCATGTAGCAACGGCGGCCCGAGGGCGCCGGGTACTGCACGACGTTGACCGCGAATGGGATCACCGGACACGGCCATGCTTGTGGCTGGCCGCACATCAGGCTCAGCGGCACCGTCAGGCCATGATCGACGTCCATCTTGTTGACGATGGTAAGATCGAAATCGTCCTGAATTACCGACTGCGCGATGTGAGCGGCGAGCTTCGGATGGCCGATGACTTTCGGCACCGGGCGGGGACCCCAACCTTCATCCGCCGGGGTGAATTCCGGCGCGGTGCCGATCGCAAAGGTCGGAATGATGTCGAGGCTGAATGCGTTGGCATGATCGTTATAGACCAGAAAAATGACGTCCGGCTTGTGATCCCTCAGCCATTGCTTGGAATATTCGTAGCCCTTGAACACCGCCTGCCAATATGGCTCGGCGGCCTTGCCGAGGTCGAGCGCCGCGCCGATCGCGGGTACATGCGAGGTGTAGACGCTGCCAGTGATGCGGGCCATTACTTCTTCTCCTCAGTGTAGCGGTTGCCTTCGACGGAGCGTCCGCCACCGACCATCATCTCGCGATACTGTTCCTCAGTCATGCCCGTCATGCTGCCGGCCATCTGCTGAAAACTCTTGCCATCGGTCGCGCCGATCTTGGCGAGGAAGTAGATGTTGCCGCCAAGCGCGATGCAGCGATTGAGATCGCGCGCGAGTACGGCCTGCTTCTGCTCTTCGCTCATCGGCCATTCGTCCAGGTAAGCGCGTTCGTTCGCCTTGAAGCGCGCGCGGTTCTCGGCCTTCATCAGCGACATGCAGAACTGGTTCAGGTGATAGCCCTGACGCGACATGTCGGCGTCAAAGACCGTGGTGCCGGGTACGTCCTTGTAGGGTTTGTCGAGCGACATGGGTCGTCTCCTCAGGAGTGTTCAGGCCAGTATAGCCGCATCGGGTTGTCGACCAGCAGCTTGCGTTGCAGTTCAGGTGTAGTCGCGACGTGCGGAATGAAATCCACCAGCAAGCCGTCATCCGGCATGTGGTCTTTCAAATTGGGGTGCGGCCAGTCGGTTCCCCAGAGCACGCGATCGGGGAAGCTCTCCACGATGCGCTTCGCGAACGGGACCACGTCGCGGTATGGGTTGCGCTCGCCATTCAGTGCCGGCGGACCGCTGATCGACAGGCGCTCCGGACAACTGACCTTTGACCAGACGTTCGGATGATCACGCATGAACCTCACAAACAGCTCGAACTCCGGACCATCGATGGGCTTGCTGACGTCGGGCCGGCCCATGTGGTCGACCACGACGATGGTCGGTAGCGAGGTAAAGAAGTCCCACAGCTCTGGCAGATCCACCGCCTCAAAGTAGATCACCACATGCCATCCGAGCTTCTCGATCCGCCCGGTAATCTCGATCAATTCGTCCCGAGGGGTGAAATCGACAAGACGCTTGACGAAATTGAAGCGGACTGCTCGGACGCCCGCATCGTGCATGGCGCGAAGCTCGGCATCGCTGACGCTGCGCTTCACGGTGGCGACGCCACGGGCCATGCCGCCCGAATGCCTTAGCGCATCCACCATGGCCCGATTGTCGGCGCCATGGCAGGTGGCCTGCACGACGACGTTGCGAGCAAACCCGAGATGGTCGCGCAGCGCGAACAACTGCCGCCACGACGCGTCGCATGGGGTATATTTGCGTTCCGGCGCGTAGGGAAATTCGGCGCCCGGTCCGAACACATGGCAGTGTGCATCCACCGCGCCCGCGGGCACCCTGAACCGCGGCTTGGAGGGGCCGGCGTACCAGTCCAGCCAGCCGGGAGTCTTCTGAAATTCCACCGCTACGTTGCTCATGTGTCGGGCTTCAGCTTCGACAGGATACGGTCAGCTTCGATACGCCAGTCCGGGCTCCGGGCGAATTCCTTGGTGCCTTTCGATCCGAACAGGCCTTGATCGGACAAATCGGCCACCCAGGCCTGACGTTCGGCGGTGCCGGTCGCCGACCACGGCGTCAGGCCGATCTCGCGCACCGTCTCGGCTACCTCGCGCACCTCTTCGCTGCGCCGGCGGCCATGCTCGATCACGCGCTGGAAGAAATAGGCGCCCTGCTTTTCCCAATCGATGCCGGGGTAGGTCTCGGCCAGCGATGCAAGCACCGCGTCCTCGACGCCATAGGCGCGCGCGGTTGTGAAGCTTTCGATCACCATCGCTTCCAGGCCCTTGATCATGATGCTACGGCACATCTTGACCGCCGAGGCGACGCCCAGTTCGTCGCTGGCCACCTTGGCATTGAAGCCGAGTTCGACCAGCAATGGCGCAAGCTCCCGGGCGGCCGTGCCACCGAGCAGCAATGGCACCTTGATGCGATAGGGCGGCACCGACGTCATCACCGCGCCTTCGACATAGCGCGCGCCGGCGCTATCGATCATCCCGGCGGCGCGGCGTTTCGCGCCGGGCGAGGCCGAATTGAAGTCGAGGAACCAGGCCTGTTTTTTCATTGCCGGCGCGCACGCATTCGCGACCGGCACCGCCTGGCTGGCCGTGACGGCGGAGATGACGAGATCAGCACAAGCGGCGAGTTCGGCGTGCGAAGAAGTCAACGCGACCTCGATTCCCGCGGCATGCTCGCGCAATGGACCGGCCTGATCGCCACCGAGCTTGGTGTCATAGGCGCTGACGTTGATGTTCTGCTTGCGAAGGTCTTCGGCCAGGATGCGGCCGACCTCGCCGTAGCCGACGAGGCCGACATGCCAACGGTTTGAGGCAAGGGTCATGGCGATCAATCGATATATCTAAGGCCGGCTTTGGCGAGCGGCTCGCGCATCTTGTACATGTCGAGGCCGAGCACGCCGCTCGCCAGCTTGGCTCGCTTCTCGTCCTCGTTGGCCTCGCGCGCCTCCGCCGCATCCGCCGCCTGTTGCGCGCTGGCGGCGGGAACGACCACTACGCCGTCGGCGTCGGCAATCACCACGTCGCCTGGATTGACCAGCGCACCGGCGCAAACCACCGGGATGTTCACCGAGCCGAGCGTGGCCTTCACCGTTCCCTTGGCGCTGACGGCCTTGGAGAATACCGGGAAGTTCATCTCCGTCAGGTCCTTCACGTCACGGACGCCACCATCGATGATCAGGCCTTTTGCGCCGCGGGCGCGAAAGCTGGTGGCGAGCAGGTCGCCAAAGAAACCATCGGTATTCTCCGCCGTGCAGGCCGCGACCACCACGTCTCCCGGCTGCAACTGCTCCGCCACGACATGCATCATCCAGTTGTCGCCCGGCTGCAGCAGCACGGTGACCGCGGGTCCGCAGGCCCGCGCGCTGGGGTAGATCGGGCGCATGTAGGGATGCATCAGACCGACCCTGCCCATCGCCTCGTGAACCGTGGCGACGCCGAAGCGCGACAGCTTCTCGACCGCTGCCTTGTCAGCCCGAACGATGTTGCGCTTGACCACGCCAAGGTTGTTCATCGGGATACTCATTTCACTTCCCCTTGGCTTTCAGCGCCTTGTCGAGGCGCGGAAATACGCGCCTTGCGTTGCCCTCGTAAACCTTCTGCTTGTCTTGCGGCGTGAGGATCGTCGATGCCTCGATGTAGCGCTTGGTGTC
>JAICIT010000341.1 GCA_025960445.1 Bradyrhizobium sp.
ATAATCCCGGTTTGCCGCTCTTTGCTGACAGCTCCGCCAAGCTCCCGGCCCGGCTGAAAACCGATTCGCGCTGACTGGTCGCTGGTGTCCAGCACCACCGCCATCCGCCACGGCGATATGTCCGAAAGCGACTTCACATCTGCGAGCTTCACGCCCCACTCGCCGGAGATATCGATCTGGGTAACCGCACCGCGCCAGCCCTGCTGCTCGTCAAAATTCACAAGACCGGCCGCCATCGTCTTGCGCGCCATCACCTGAACCTTCGGGTCCAGCGTGGTCCGCACCGATAGGCCGCCTTCATAGAGTTTCTTTTCGCCGTAACGCTCGAAGATGTCACGACGGACTTCCTCGGCGAAATACTCACCTGCAAAAATGTGCGCACCGTTGGCGCGGTTGGTTACGTTCAGCGGATCCTTACGGGCCTTATCGGCGTCGGCCTGTTTGATCCAGCCATTTTCCAGAAGACGGTCGATCACGTAATTGCGCCGCTCGATCGCCCGATCGTGGTTACGCACTGGATGCAGCGCGGCGGGAGCTTTGGGCAGTGCCGCCAAATAAGATGCCTCGGCGACCGTCAGTTCATTCACGGACTTATCGAAATATACCAGCGATGCGGCCGCCACTCCGTAAGCGCCAAGGCCGAGGTAAATTTCATTGAGATAAAGTTCGAGAATCTTGTCCTTTGAGTACGCGCGCTCGATTCGCATCGCCAGCAGCGCTTCCTTGATCTTGCGCGTGAACGAGACTTCGTTTGTCAGCAGAAAATTCTTTGCAACTTGCTGGGTGATGGTGGATGCGCCCTGCGGCCGTCGGTTGGAACCGTAATTCTGAGCGTAGAGCACGGCCGCGCGCGCCATACCCTGGAAGTCGATCCCGCCATGCTCGTAGAAATTCTTGTCCTCGGCCGCCAGGAACGCGTTGATGACGAGTTTTGGAACCGCCTGGATCGGCAGGTACAGGCGCCGCTCCTTGGAATATTCCCCGAGCAGCGCACCGTCCGCAGCGTGGACGCGGGTCATGACCGGAGGCTCATAATCCTGAAGCTGGGAATAATCCGGCAGGTCTTGGGAAAAATGCCAGATCAGCCCGGCCGTTGCCGCTACCCCCACGAGGAACACGACTGTTCCGGCGGCGAATAGAAAACCGAGGAACCGCACCAGCAATCGCATTATCGACTATCCGTTCCTGCCTGTGCAACGCGACGACCGGCACTCTTCCGAGCGCACGCTTCCGTCTGCAACATGCGACGCGGCGCGCGTCTCTACGTTGGCTCGCAGCGAGTTTTGATCGATTCCCAAGGGCTCACGTCAATTTTTATAAAGCTGCCGCTGTGGCCAAACTAGGGCTTCCACCGCAAGCCCCTTTCTTAAGTTGGTTAGTTTGCGAGTCCAATCCTTGCCAGGCGCTTGGCTAAAAACGCGTCGATAGCCGACGCCATCGAGCCCACGGTCCGGGAGCGCCAGCCTTCCGAGATCAGATGTTCGAGGTCGCCCTTGTTCGAGACGTAGCCAAGTTCGACCAGCACCGACGGCACATCGGGAGCCTTCAGGACCCTAAATCCGGCAGATTTCAAGGGACGCTTGTGCATCCGGACGGTATTTTTCATCTCACTCAACAGCAGCCGCGCAAAATGATTGGAAAATGTACGGGTCTCGCGCTGCGCCAAATCAATGAGAATGTCCGCGACCTCGGTCGGCTCTTCGGTGAGGTTCACGCCTCCGATCGCGTCAGCCTTGTTTTCAGCCTCGGCGAGCCGTTCAGCTTCCGCGTCGGACGCGCGATCGGACAACGTGTAGATCGTGGCACCCTGGGCATCACCTTCGCCACGCGGCAACGCATCCGCATGAATAGAGACAAACAGTGCTGCCGATTGATTGCGTGCGATTTTGACACGGTCGTCTAGTGGGATGAACGTGTCGTCAGTGCGGGTCATCACCACCCGGTATTTGCCGCTTTTCTCAAGCCGCTCCCGTAACGCCAGACCAAATCCAAGAACCAGATTCTTCTCGCTCTCGGTGCTCGTTTGCGTCCCATTGTCGATGCCGCCATGGCCGGGATCGATGACGATAACCGGGCGCGAATCTGTCACGGCCGGAGCTTCGATCGGAGCCGCCGCTTCCGCTGACGCGACGGCGCTCGCGGCGGTGCCGATGCCAGGCCTTAGCTCCGGCCGACTCTCCGCCCCCAACAGCTGTACAAAGGACGTGCGATCGGTCTCTTCGAACTCAAGCACGAGCCGCGCAGGCTGGCCGGAGGCCGCATCGAGCACGGCGGCTTTGGTGATTTTGGCGGGTCCGGTCAGATCGAACACCATCCGCGAGCCTCCCGGCATGACGAGGCCATATCGGAATGCCTTCACCAGGCCGCGCCCTGAAGTGCCGATGCCAGCCCGAAGCTGGAAGGTGACCTGTGGGATATCGAGGACCACCCGGTACGGGTCTGCTAATGTAAATGCGCGAAAACGAACCGCTTTATCAAGATCGAGAACAAAGCGGGTCTGTTTGTTGTCTCCTGCGAGCCGCGCGTCCGACGCGATAGGAAAGTTCGAGGCGGTAGCGGCGCTCGAGGGTTCGCCTTCGGCGGCGCGGAGAGCGGTAACAGGACACAGCAATGCTGCGACGCACAACAGGGCCGCCCTGAACAAAACACGATGAATTGCGCGGCTCGCCAACGAATCCGTCCCTCCGAGCAGCCCTCTTACCGCAATAGAACCACAGGGTTAACTGAAGCTTAAGGCGTTTTTAGCGAATAGTGTGGACTATTGCGACCCGGCGACGCTTCTCTTGCACGCAATCCCCAATCCACGTATGTACAGAAGGCTGACGGCTAAAACTCCCGGTTGTGTCGCGTTCAGCCTCCCGGTGCAGCGCCGGAATCTTAAATTCAGGAGATTCCAGCGTATTTCCGATCCCTCCGCAGCCAGCGCAGCGCGCGGCTGATAAGGAGCGGCGGTTTCGACCCCGAGCGGCGTCCGGTCCCAAGGTGCCATCTTATCCCAGGGCCGGCTTAAAGATACGACAGAACCGATTATTCGGCCTTATGGGCCCGATATGCGAATGGTCGGCGAGCGCTTTCGCGCCGCGCCGGGCCTTCAGCGATAGATAAGGCGGCGCTTTGCCGCCCACGTTTTTAGACGGGCCGACGCTTGATGCGCCAGACTGTGTTGCCGACCAAGATCCAGCGAAGAATCGCGCCGACGCGGAGTGAAAGCTCTGCACGCCGTGCTGCTGCGCAACGATCCCGATCGGACGGGCGCCCCGGGTTGCGTTTTGGCCTTCCCCTCACCCCCGAATCAGGTGGACCGTCGCGTCACCCGGCAGCGCGACACGCGCTTACCGCTATACGCGCCAGCCGCCGTCAAGAGTTTCAAAATGCCCAACAAAATGTTGATCGATGCCACCCATCCGGAGGAGACCCGGGTCGTTGTGGTCCGCGGCAATCGCGTCGAAGAGTTTGATTTCGAGACCGCCCAACGCAAGCAACTACGCGGCAATATCTATCTCGCCAAGGTGACTCGCGTAGAGCCGTCATTGCAGGCCGCCTTCATCGAATATGGCGGTAACCGCCACGGCTTTCTGGCCTTCAGCGAAATCCATCCCGACTACTACCAAATCCCGGTTGCCGATCGCCAAGCGCTGATCGAGGCCGAGGAACGCGCCCATCGGGAGGCCGAAGAGGAGACCGAGAACCGCTCGAATCGCCGTCGGCCGCGCCATCGCAATTCGCGCCGCCGCGGCAGTGGCGAGCGCGTCCAGAGCGAGATCGTGGACAACGCGAGCGGTGAGGCGCCTCAACCTGCCCACCCGGACGACCATGACCATGGCCAACCGCTGCACAGCGAACATCATGCGGAAGACCATGATCACGCGCCTGAATACCCGCATGAACCCGATCAGGTGCACGCGCAGCAGGAACAGCCCTATCCGAGCGAAACACGGGCCGAAACGACTGAGCCTCATCCAAGTGCTGTGCAGGAGTTCGGAGCCGAAGCCGGCGATCACCACGCGCACGATGAAAGCCATGAACACGCGCATGAGGACCTTGAGCATCAGGAAGATGCAGAGCACGCAGAGCATCCTGGGGCCCAAGCCGCCGCGTCGGAAGCTATCGAGTCCGCGCCTGTTGGCGAGGAAGCTCTCGACGATGAAGATGACAGCGAGGACGCCGAAGAAGAAGTCGTCGAATCCGTCGGCGGTGATGACGTGCTGGAGGAAGTGCCGGAACGCGCATTCCGTCCGCGCCG
>JAICIT010000342.1 GCA_025960445.1 Bradyrhizobium sp.
GCCTTGGCGAACCAGTATTCGGCCTTCTCCTTTTTGTTCAGCTTCGGTCCGCAAGCGCCTTGGACGCCTGACTTCTCGATGCGCTCCATCACCGAGTCCTGAGCTGCCGCCAAAGCATCCATCGCAGCTTGCGGCGTTTTCGAACCCGACGACGCATCGCCGATGTTCTGCCACCACAATTGCGCCAGCTTCGGATAATCCGGCACGTTATTTCCGGTCGGCGTCCACTGCACGCGCGCCGGCGAGCGATAGAACTCGATCAGCCCGCCGAGCTTCGGTGCGCGCTCGGTGAACGACTTGTCCCAGATATCGGACTCACGAATGAAGGTGAGGCCGACATGGCTTTTCTTCAGGCTCACTGACTTCGATATAATGAACTGCAGATAGAGCCAGGCCGCCTTGCGTCGATCGGGCGGCGTGGATTTCAGCAACGTCGCCGAACCGGCGTCCTGGTATCCGAGTTTCATCCCGTCTCTCCAGTAGGCGCCATGCGGCGACGGCGCCATTCGCCATTTCGGCGTGCCATCGGCATTCACGACCGGTCCCGGCTTCACCATGTCCGCGGTGAACGCCGTGTACCAGAAGATCTGCTGCGCAATGTTGCCTTGCGCGGGCACCGGCCCTGCCTCGGAGAAGGTCATGCCTTGCGCCTGCGGCGGAGCATACTTCTTCAGCCAGTCGAGGTACTTGACAATCGAATAGACCGCAGCAGGACCGTTGGTGTCTCCGCCACGTTCGATCGAAGAGCCGACCGGGCGACAGCCCTCCATGCGAATGCCCCACTCATCGACGGGAAGGCCATTCGGAATCCCCTTGTCGCCGTTGCCGGCCATCGACAACCAAGCGTCGGTGAACCGCCATCCCAGCGAAGGATCCTTCTTGCCGTAGTCCATGTGGCCATAGACCTTGACGCCGTTGATCTCCTTGATGTCGTTGGTGAAGAATTCGGCGATATCTTCATAGGCCGACCAGTTCACGGGAACGCCGAGTTCGTAGCCGTACTTGGCCTTGAACTTCGCCTTGTAGTCGGGATTGGTGAACCAGTCATAGCGGAACCAGTAAAGGTTCGCGAACTGCTGGTCGGGAAGTTGATAGAGCTTCCCGTCGGGCGCGGTGGTGAAGGACTTGCCGATGAAGTCGTTGACGTCGAGCATCGGATCGGTGACGTCCTTGCCCTCACCTTTCATGTAATCCGATAGCACAATGGTCTGACCGTAGCGGAAGTGCGTACCGATCAGATCGGAGTCGTTGATCCAGCCGTCGTACACGTTTTTGCCGGATTGCATCTGCGTCTGAAGCTTTTCGACCACGTCACCTTCCTGGATGGTGTCGTGCCTGATCTTGATGCCGGTGATTTCAGTAAAAGCTTTTGCCAGGGTCTTGGCTTCGTATTCGTGCGTCGTGATCGTTTCCGAGACGACGTTGATCTCCATTCCCTTGAACGGCTGGGCCGCCTTTTCGAACCACTGCAGTTCTTTCAACTGGTCAGCCTTGGACAAGGTCGATGGCTGAAACTCGGTATCTATCCATCGCTGTATCACCGCGTCGTCGGCGCGTGCCGGCGAAGCGATTGTCACGCTGGCCGCGATCAACGCCGCGGCGCTGCTCATGGTCAGAAGGCGAGCCTTGGTCGCATAACCGGTCTTGCTCCTACAATATCGCATGTTGGTTCCTCCGTTGCAGACACAAACTACCCAGCCCCGGGTTGCCCCCGGATCTGCTGACTTTTCGCCGGTTCAGACGGTGCGGAAAATCGCAACCGCCGCGACAAGCGAAATCACGGTGGCGAGCCACAGGCTCGACAATTCAATTCCCTCTTCTCCGATTGGAAGGGTCGCAATCGTATCGGTTCCGATAAATCCAATCCACAGCAGATGAATGACTGCGGCTGTAATCAGTGAAATGAAAAGGCGATCGCCGCGCGTTGTCGGAATGCGCAACACGCCGACGCGCTCCGCCTCGGGTCGGGCAATCGCAAGCCAGGTCATCAACGCAAGCGTCATGGCAAGCAGCGCGAAAAAGATCGCGGTCGGCAGCGTCCAGGCCATCCATGCGATGTTTTCCATGCTGGCCCCTCATACCCTGCCCAGCGCGAAGCCGCGCGCGATGTAATTGCGGACGAACCAGATCACCAGCGCGCCCGGGATGATGGTCAGGACGCCGGCGGCCGCCAGCAATCCCCAATCCATCCCGGCCGCGGAGACGGTGCGGGTCATGACGGCGGAAATCGGCTTGGCGTCCACCGAGGTCAGTGTCCGCGCCAGCAGCAATTCGACCCACGAAAACATGAAGCAGAAGAACGCCGCGACCCCGATTCCGCTGGCGATCAGCGGCACCAGAATCTTCAGGAAAAATCGCGGGAACGAGTAGCCATCGAGGAAAGCCGTCTCGTCGATCTCGCGCGGCACGCCGGAGACGAAGCCCTCCAGGATCCACACCGCCAGCGGCACATTGAAGATGCAATGCGCCAGCGCGACTGCCCAGGGCGTATCGAACAGGCTGATCGCCGAGTAGAGATTGAAGAACGGCAGGGCATAGACCGCCGCCGGCGCCATCCGGTTCGACAACAGCCAGAAGAACAGGTGCTTGTCGCCGAGGAAGCGATAACGTGAAAAGGCGTAGGCGGCCGGCAACGCCACCGAAATCGAGATCACGGTGTTGATGACGACGTATTTCAGCGAGTTGATGTAACCGGAATACCAACTTTCGTCGGTGAATATCCGCACGTAATTGGCAATGGTCGGCTGATGCGGCCACAGCGTCATGGTCGAGACGATCTCGTGGTTGGTCTTGAAGCTCATATTGACCAGCCAGTAGATCGGCAGCAGCAGGAACACCAGGAACAGCGAGAGGATGAGGCGACGGCCGGGAATCGAATGCATCATGCGACTCCCTTGCTGATGGGGCGATCGGCGCCGGCATTGGTCATGACGGTGTAGAACACCCAGCACACGATGATGATGATGAGATTGTAGACCAGCGACAGCGCCGCCGCCTTGCCGAGGTCGAATTGCCCCAGCGCGATCTTGACCAATTCAATCGAAACGAAGGTGGTGGAGTTGCCCGGTCCGCCGCCAGTCACAACGAACGGCTCGGTGTAGATCATAAAGCTGTCCATGAACCGCAGCAGCACCGCGATCAGCAGGACGCGATTCATCTTGGGAAGCTGGATCGCGGTGAACACTGCCCAGCGGGAGGCGCCGTCAATCTGCGCCGCCTGATAATACGCGTCCGGAATCGATTTCAGCCCGGCGTAGCACAACAGCGCCACCAGGCTGGTCCAGTGCCAGACGTCCATGACGATGACCGTGGCCCACGCGTCGAAATCGTTGGAAACATAATTGTAATCGATGCCGATATTGTTCAGCACATAACCCAGCAGGCCGATGTCAGGCCGGCCGAAAATCTGCCAGATGGTGCCGACCACGTTCCATGGAATGAGCAGCGGCAATGCCATAATCACAAGGCACGCGGCGACGCTCCAACCCTGGCGCGGCATCGAGAGCGCGACCACGATTCCTAGCGGGACCTCGATTGCGAGAATCATGGCGGAGAAGAACAGGTTGCGTCCCAACGATGCCAGGAACCGCCCGCCCAGATCGGTGGACGGATCGAGCAATTCCTTGAACCAGCCGACCCCGTTCCAGAAAAACTGATTATTGCCGAACGTATCCTGCATCGAATAGTTCACGACCGTCATCAGCGGCAACACGGCCGAAAATGCCACCACCAGAAACACCGGCAGCACCAGGAACCAGGCCTTCTGATTGATGGTCTTGTCCATCAGGCCGATCCCTCCACCAGAAGGCTGTCGGCGTAGACGTGAACGTGCGCAGGGTCGAACACCAGTCCGGCGGCATTGTCCGGGATGGAAAATCCTGGTGGCACTCTGGCTGCGAACTTCGCATCGCCGACGCGAACGCGGGCGAAACGGATCCGGCCGAGGTCGTCTATCCGTTCAATATTAGCCGACAGCAATCCTGGCGCCGGTCGCGCAATATCGACGAATTCGGGACGGACGCCGATCTCGATTTTGGCGGTCGAGGGAAGCCGGTCGTAGCTGCGCTTCAACGTGATGGTATGACCATCGATCCGCGCGTTGCGTCCGCTCACCTCGGCGGGCACGATGTTCATTCCGGGCGAGCCGATGAAATATCCAACGAACGTGTGCGCAGGCTTGTCGAACAGCTCCGCCGGAGTCCCGCTCTGAACGACGCGCCCATCATGCATCACCACAAC
>JAICIT010000343.1 GCA_025960445.1 Bradyrhizobium sp.
GGCGCATGTCCACGGCATGAACAATCGCCCGACCTGGTCGCTCAGGATCGGCATCAGGGTTGGAGCCAGGCTGGGCCAGGTTTCGAACGCGCCTTCCGCTTTGGGCCAGAGCATGCGATGCACCCAATCGAGCACATGCGGCGCGCCGCCGCCGATCAGCGCCCCCGTGGTTGGATCAGTCCACATTTCATAGATCTGTCCCCACAGGCCGAAATCGCCAAACGCCGGCCGGCCGCCGAACAAATAGGGGCGGGTCGCGAGATGCCGGTCGAGCATGCCGAGCATGTCGACGAAGCCGGCCTCGATCTGCGGCGCGGTCACCGCGTTCGATCCGACGAACCACAGCCGGTCAACCATTCGGGCCCGAACTTGAGCGGCCAGCGCGGCGTGCTTGTGCTCCTCAAGGTTCGCGCCTCGCATTCGCGCGATCCTGCCCGCCGAACTGATCTGATCGACATCGCGCGTCCAGCGGTAGTGAAACATCCACTTATTGCCCCACTCGTCGCCGAATTCCTCGATCAAGATAGAAATGAACTTCGCGATGGGGTCATCCGGATGCACAGAGGGCAAAGGATAGATCTTTTCCATCGCATCGATGATAGGCGTGGAGTCCTGAATGCCAGTGCCCTCCGGCGTTACCACCAGCGGGATGATCGGCACCTTGGCGTATTTTTCAAATTCCGCCTGACTCTCCGCGTTGCGCAAAACCCATTGATGCGGGATGGCTTTGTAGCGAAAATACGAGCGCACCTTAACCGAATAGGGGGACATCTCGGCGCCGATGATGCGATAATATTCCGCCATGCGGTTCCTCCGAGCCTGTTGTGTACGGCTTCTCGCCAGTTTGGTGCTGACATGATCTATATCATCTAAAATCGCGGGCGCGGAACGAACAAGAGTTGCAAATGCATCAGCTAACCAGGCAAGAGCAGGCGATCGCCAATTCCGGTCTACTGGCGCCGGATACATCAGGCATGAATTTCTACCGTGCCGATCCGGCGCTGGCGGATCTGCTTCGCATTCATCTGCCGGCGCCGCTATTTCGCCATATCGAACCGCATCTCGATCGTCTCGGGGGGCTGGCAGGCGGCCATCTTGATGAATGCGCGCGGCTTGCAGACCGACACGTGCCAGTGTTGCACCAGCGCGACCGCTTTGGTCGCGATGCGCAGTGGATCGAATATCATCCGGCCTATCGCGAGCTGGAGCGCGCCGCATTCGGCGAGTTCGGCATTCACGCGATGTCGCTTCGCAACGGCGTCATGGGGTGGCCGCAGCCTTACCCGGTGGTGGCCAAGCACGCGTTTACGTTTTTATTCAACCAGGCCGAATTCGGCCTGGGTTGCCCGATCAACGTCACCGATGGTTGCGCCAAGCTGCTGGCGAAATTCGGCAGCGCGGATTTGCAGGCGAAATATCTGGACGGCCTTACCCAAACCGACATGAACAAGCTGACCCAGGGCGGCCAGTTCATGACGGAGAAGGAAGGCGGCTCTGACGTCGGTACGCTCACGACAACCGCCGTGCAGGAAGGCGATCACTGGCGCTTGACCGGCGAAAAATGGTTCTGCTCAAACGCCGACGCCGAAATTGTGATGCTGCTGGCGCGGCCGGAAGGCGCGGTCGGCGGCACGCGCGGTGTCGCGCTGTTCTTAATGCCACGCCGGCTCGACGACGGCTCGCCCAATCACTATCGGATCGTTCGGCTGAAGGACAAGCTCGGCACCCGCTCGATGGCTTCCGGCGAGATCAAGCTGGAGGGCGCGATCGCCTATGCGGTCGGAAATCTCGATCGCGGGTTTGTGCAGATGGCCGAGATGGTCAATTCGTCCCGGCTTTCCAACGGAGTCAAATCCACCGCGCTGATGCGGCGCGCGCATCACGATGCGCTGACGGTTGCACGAAATCGCGTCGTGTTCGGCCGACGCATTATCGACCTGCCGCTGGCGCGTCGGCAATTGATGAAGATCATGCTTGCGACTGAGCAGGCGCTGTCGATGAGCTTCGTGACCGCGGATGCGCTCGACCGTGCCGAGGCCGGCAGCCAGGATGCCGCGGCGCAGTTGCGGATTCTGACGCCGACGCTCAAATTCCGCGCGACCCGCGATGCGCGCAAGGTCTGCGGCGATGCGCTGGAGATGCGCGGAGGCATCGGTTACATCGAGGAATTCGCCACCGCGCGGCTGCTGCGCGATGCCCATCTCGGCTCGATCTGGGAAGGCACCGGCAACATCGTCGCCATCGATGCCCTGCAGCGGGCGGTCGGCCGTCATGGGGCCGATGCCGCGCTGGCCGCCGACTTGCATGCCCGCCTGGACGATAGTGCCGACGTTCCGCAAGGCTGGCGCAACCGACTGCACGATCTCACCGATCGCGCCATCGGCTTCGCCCGCGAGGTAGCCAGCCGCATCGACAATGAGGCCGAGGCGCGGCGCGCCACCAGCCTGCTCTATCACGTCGCGAGCGCGGTGACGCTAACCTGGGAAGGCAGTCGCATTTACCGGATGCGCGGCGACGCCCGACGACTGCTGCTGTCGCGCATGGTGCTCGATCACCGGTTACATGCAGCGGATCCATTCCGATTGACCGAAAATTCGACGGAGCGGGCGATTGCCGATCATTTGCTGGGCGAGCGTCCCGTCGGCATGGCCGAGGTTGGCGAATTGCTCGCGGCGGCGTAGGCTCGCCCACAACAAAACAACAAGCAACGAAGTAAGGGAGTATTCGATGAAGGCCGCCGTCCTGCACGAAGTCAACAAGCCGCTGGTGATCGAGGACGTCAGCCTGCAGAAGCCCGGACCCCGCGAGGTCCTGATCCGTACCTCGGTCGCCGGACTCTGTCATTCCGATCTGCATTTTATGGAAGGGCTGTATCCGCATCCATTACCGGCGGTACTCGGTCACGAATCCGCCGGTGTGGTCGAACAGGTCGGCTCGGATGTCACGTATGTCAAACCGGGCGACCACGTCGTGACCTGCCTGTCGGTATTTTGCGGCACCTGCGACAATTGCACTACAGGGCGTCCGGTGCTCTGCACCGATACGACAGTGAAGATGCTGCCGGGCGCCTCGAACCGGCTGTCATGGGCGCGCTCGGAGAAGCTCAATCAGTTCCTCAATCTGTCGTCGTTTGCCGAGCAGATGCTGGTGCACGAGAACGCCATCGTCAAAATCCGCAAGGACATGCCGCTTGATCTCGCGGCTTTGATCGGTTGCGGCGTGATCACCGGATACGGTGCGGTCGTGAACACCGCCAAGGTCGCGCCAGGCGAGAGCGTGGTCGTGATCGGCTGTGGTGGCGTCGGCATGGCCGCGATCAACGGCGCGCAGATCGCCGGTGCCGGCCGCATCATCGCGGTCGATACCAATCCCGCGAAACTTCAATTGGCGACAAAACTCGGAGCCACCGATATCGTCGATCCCCGCAATGGCGATGTGGTGCAGCAGGTACGTGATCTCACCAATGGCGGCGTGCATCACTCATTCGAAGTGCTGGGCCGCAAGGAGACCGCGGAACAGGCTTTCGCGATGCTGGCTCCCGGAGGGACCACGACGATCGTCGGCATGATTCCCTTCGGCCAGAAAATCGAGTTGCACGGCTTCGATTTCCTCAGGGAGCGCAAGATTCAGGGCTCGTCGATGGGTTCGAACCATTTCCGCGTCGACATGCCGCGGCTGGTCGAATTCTACATGCGCGGTCGGCTGCACCTGGAAGACTGGATATCGGCGAAGCTGAAGCTGTCGGAAATCAACGAGGGCTTTGCCGCGATGAAGGCTGGCAAGACCGTGCGCAGCGTGATCATGTTTGACGCCTGACGGTTTTTCCTTGTCCGCTCGGGCAAGGATAAATAGCGGCTGATCCGAAGCTATCGCGACACGTGAGCCGATACCGCGAGCCAGCGTCCGTTTTGTCGCGCCCACACATCAGTGTATCGCCCGAAAGCCTGTTGGCCGTCGGGCATCGTGTAGCTGGTGCGCGCATGGATGATGGCGAAGTCGCCCATCAGGCGAATTTTGACGTCATGCGCTTCCAGGTTCCTGATCGTCACCGGAACCGCCGTTTGCTTCAGAAAACCGGTGCGATCGACCAGCGATTTGTCCGGATTGGAGCAATAAAAATCCTCAGCGAGGATTTCATCGAAACGCTTTACGTCGGAATTCTGGACGGAGCTGACGTAATCGCGGTTGAGGCTGGTCAATTCGGCAATGTCGTTTCTCATGGCTTTTCCTCCGCGGAC
>JAICIT010000344.1 GCA_025960445.1 Bradyrhizobium sp.
ATTGTGGCTCCCGTCCCGGAAACGGCGGCGGCCGAAGCGCATGGCGAAGTCCATTCGACCGCGAGATTTGAGGCGCTGCTTATTGGCAGCATCGGGGTCGTCTACGGCGATATCGGCACCAGCCCTCTGTATGCCTTGCGTGAAGCCGTTCTCGCCGCCAGCGGATCAGCGGCCGGCGTTACTCCGCTAGCGGTGCTTGGCGTTGTCTCCCTGATCCTTTGGGCGCTGATCATTGTGGTGACCCTGAAATACGTGGTCATCCTGCTCCGCGCGGATAACCATGGCGAGGGTGGGACGCTGGCCCTGATGGCGCTGGCTCAACGCGCGCTGAGTAGCGGCGCGGGCGCCGTTGTGCTGCTGGGCATCGTGAGCGGTGCGCTGTTTTACGGTGACGCGGTGATCACGCCGGCCCTGTCGGTGCTTTCGGCGATCGAAGGCATCAAGCTCGTCACCGAGGCCTTCGAGCCCTATGTGGTGCCGTTGACGGTCCTCATACTGTTCATCCTGTTTACGGTTCAGTCGCGCGGCACGGCGCGGGTCGCGTCGTTCTTCGGCCCGGTAATGTGCATCTGGTTTGTCATTATAGCGATCGCGGCGATCACGCCGATCATGCGCCATCCCGAGATCCTGCAGGCCGTGAATCCCGTATATGCCGTCTCGTTCATGCTGCACCATGGCATCATCGGATTCATTACGCTCGGCGCAGTCTTTCTTGCGGTTACCGGCGCGGAAGCTCTCTATGCTGATCTCGGTCACTTCGGCATGCGGCCGATCCAGACCGCGTGGCTGTTCATCGTGCTGCCGTCGCTGGCGCTGAACTACATGGGGCAAGGTGCTCTCGTGATTGGCGACCCCAAGGCCCTCGAGAATCCATTTTTCCTGATGTTTCCGGACTGGGCGCTGATTCCGATGGTGGCTCTTGCCACCTTGGCGACGGTGATAGCCAGCCAAGCCGTAATCACAGGCGCCTATTCGTTGACGCGTCAGGCCGTTCAGCTTGGCCTGCTGCCAAGATTTGAGATTCGCCACACATCCGAAACGCATTCGGGACAGATCTACATTCCGCGCATCAACATGCTGCTGCTCATCGCAGTGGTGCTGCTTGTGCTGATGTTCCGTTCGTCGAGCGCCCTGGCGTCGGCCTATGGTATTTCGGTCACCGGCACGATGGTGGTGACCGCGATGATGGGCTTTGTCGTGATCTGGCGGGTGTGGAGGTGGTCACCTTTCGCGGCTGCGGCCTTGATTGCGCCATTCCTGTTTCTCGATCTCACCTTCCTCACAGCGAACCTATTAAAAGTGTTGGAGGGCGGCTGGGTGCCGCTGGCCCTCGGCGCGGCGGTGATGCTGCTGATGTACACTTGGCGGCGCGGCAGCAGGCTCTTGTTCGAGAAGTCGCGCAAGCTGGAGTTTCCGCTCGCCGATTTGGTTGCGATGCTCGAAAAACGCCCCCCGCAGCGGGTTTCGGGAACGGCAGTATTCCTGACGAGCGACCCCGCCAGCGCCCCGACCGCTCTCATGCACAGCCTGAAACATTACAAGGTGCTGCACGAGAAGAACGTCATCCTTACCATCGAAATCGCGCCGCGGCCGCGGATCGACATATCCGAGCGCGTCAGACTCGAACAGATCAGCGCTACCTTTTCCAAAGTCACGCTGCGGTTCGGATTCATGGAGTCGCCCAACGTGCCCAAGGCGTTGGCGATCGCGCGAAAGCTGGGCTGGCAATTTGACATCATGTCGACCTCGTTTTTCCTGTCGCGACGCGCGCTCAAGCCGGCCACGCATTCGGGAATGCCGCGCTGGCAGGACCATCTTTTCATCGCGCTCAGCCGTACTGCAAACGACGCGACTGATTATTTCCAGATTCCGAGCGGGCGGGTGGTCGAGGTCGGCACGCAGGTTGCTGTCTGATCCAGCACATCAGACCGGACCGCGACGCTTGATTTTCATTGCGTCAGGGGCGAGGTTGGCGTTGGAGCGCGAGCCATCGATCTATGTTCGCTGAGTTCGCTCGTGCAATCGTTGGAGGCTTGAGTGACGGACCAGGGTCAACACGTTCACGATTTGACGCCGGAAGATGTCTCGAATGGTGTGGCCGAGGGTCGATATCTGCTGGTCGACGTCCGTGAGCTAAACGAAGTTGCGGTAGAAGGTTATCCAAGTAGCGTTGTCGTTCCGCTTTCGACTTTCGATCCGCAGGACATCCCTGATCCGGAGGGCAAGCAGGTCGTTTTTGCCTGCCGTTCCGGAAAGAGATCGGTGACAGCCTCGCTCGCTGCGCAGGCTGCAGGGTTGGCTTACGACAAGCATCTGGCGGGCGGCATGTTGGCCTGGAAGGCTGCGGGATTGCCGACCAAAACCGGCCGCTGACCGCTCCATGACTTCCATGAACAAGGTGTTTGCCGACCTTCCGGTCACGATTTTCGAGGCCATGTCGCAGCTTGCGCGCGACAACAATGCGATCAACCTCGGCCAAGGTTTTCCAGACGATCCCGGTCCAGAGGACATTCGGCGGGTGGCCGCGGATGCCGTGATGGACGGCTACAACCAATACCCCTCGATGATGGGCATTCCCGAATTGCGGCAGGCGATCTCGCGGCACTACGGCGAGTGGCACGGTCTCGCTCTGGATCCTATGACGGAGGTGATGGTGACCTCCGGCGGCACCGAGGCGCTGACGAGCGCGATCCTTGCGATCGTCGAGCCCGGCGACGAAGTAGTCGTTTTCCAGCCGGTATATGATTCCTATCTTCCGATCATTCGCCAAGCTGGCGGTATTCCGCGTCTGGTGCGGCTCGAACCACCGCATTGGAGGCTGACGGAGGAGGCGCTGCGAAGCGTTTTCACGCCCAGCACCAAGGCGGTTCTTTTCAACAATCCGCTCAATCCGGCGGCCGTCGTGTATCCCCGCGAAGACCTCGAACTGCTGGCCCGGTTTTGCCAGGAGTTCGATACGGTCGCGATTTGCGATGAGGTCTGGGAGCATGTGATCTTCGATGGCCGTGAGCACATCCCGCTGATCACGATACCCGGAATGCGCGAGCGCACTATAAAAGTCGGCTCCGCCGGCAAGATTTTTTCGCTGACAGGCTGGAAAATCGGTTTTGTCTGCGCCGCGCCGCCACTGCTCCGCGTTGCCGCCAAGGTGCACCAGTTTCTTACCTTCACCACGGCGCCAAATCTTCAGGCCGCAGTCGCCTACGGCCTCGGCAAGCCGGCGGCTTTTTTTCACCAGATGCGCAGGGATTTAGCCGCTAGCCGCGATCGCCTGACCGCCGGCTTGGAGCGCATCGGCTTTCCAGTTCTTCGGTCGCAGGGCACCTATTTCCTTACGGTCGATCTATCGCCGCTCGGCCTCAACGAGACCGACGAGGCATTCTGCAAACGCATCGTGACCGACTACAAGGTGGCCGCAATCCCGGTATCAGCCTTTTACGAGAAAGATGCCGTGACCTCGGTCGTGCGTTTTTGCTTCGCCAAAAAAGATGCAACGCTCGACTCCGCGCTGGAGCGCCTGTCGGACGCGGTGCACCGCCGATAAGAGGTCGCGAGAATGCGCGAGCGAAGGTGCAACAACTTGCGACGACTCGTCGTCCTGACCGCGGTGATGCTGCTGTTGTCGCCGCTGGTCCACGCCGAACAGCGCACCGTCAATTTCTACAACTGGTCAAACTATATTGCGCCTGGGGTGCTTGAGGCGTTCACCAAGGAAACCGGCATCAAGGTTGTCTACGATACGTTCGACGCCAATGAAACACTCGAGACAAGATTGCTGGCCGGCAAATCGGGTTATGACGTCGTCGTTCCCACCGCTTATTTCCTGCAGCGCCAAATCAAAGCCAATATTTTCCAGAAGCTCGACAAGTCGAAGCTGCCTAATCTCACAAACGCCTGGCCCTTTGTCACAAGCCAGCTCGCGATCTACGATCCGGGCAATCAATACGGCGCCAACTACATGTGGGGCACCACCGGTATCGGCTACAACGTCAAGGTCGCGCGGCAGATTCTAGGTCCGACGGCTGCGATTGATAGTTGGGACCTGATTTTCAAACCTGAGAACCTCGTAAAGTTTAGAGATTGCGGCGTTCACATGCTCGATTCCGCGGACGATATCCTTCCGGCGGCGCTGAACTATCTCGGTCTCGATCCCAATTCGACTAAACAGGCCGATCTGGAAAAAGCAGCCGATCTCGTA
>JAICIT010000345.1 GCA_025960445.1 Bradyrhizobium sp.
GATCGTTGTTCTCTTAAAGGCGCGCGATCCGCTGAGCGAGAGAGTTCATCTTGGTCCAATCGAACTGCTCGCCCAGAGCCTTGCCGGAGTGGCCAGCGAAATGGCCCGGCGCGCGTCGGGACGACGGAGCGTCTCCAAGCCGGCGGCCGGCGCATGACCATTGAGACGGCGGCGGCAGCCAATCCCAGCTATGGGACCACGGCGTCTGGCAGCTCGTTTTACGCGGCGATGCGGATTTTGCCGCCCGAGCAGCGCGAGGCGATGTTTCAGATCTACAGCTTTTGCCGTCAGGTCGATGACATCGCAGATTCCGATGGCCCACGGCCGGGGCGGCTGGCCGCTTTGCAGCAATGGCGAAACGACATCGAAGCGCTGTATCAGGGGCATCCACCGGCACGGCTAAAGGATTACGTCGGCTCGGTTCAAAAGTTCGATCTCAGGCGAGAGGACTTTCTGGCGATCGTCGATGGCATGGAGATGGATGTGCCGCAGGACATCCGCGCTCCGGATCTTGCAACCCTCGATCTCTATTGCGATCGGGTTGCAAGCGCGGTCGGCAGGCTTTCAGTACGGGTATTCGGGCTAGCGGAGGCCGACGGCATCCTGCTCGCGCACCATCTGGGGCGCGCGCTCCAGCTGACAAATATCCTGCGCGACATTGATGAAGATGCCGCGATCGGGCGGCTCTATTTGCCCAAGGAGGGGCTCTTGCAAGCGGGTATCACCACGACGGATCCGGTCAGGGTCATCACCGACCCGGCGTTGCCGAATGCATGTGCATCACTCGTGCCGCAGATATTGGCGCATTTCGACAAAGCCGATGAAGTGATGCGCCGGAATCCGCGGCGGGTGGTCCGCGCCCCGCGGATTATGTCGAAATATTATCGGGCCATCCTGCAACTGTTGTTGAGGAGAGGCTTCGCGCAGCCGCGCCCGCCGGTTCGGCTCAACAAGATGGCCCGCATGGCCATCGTCCTTCGGTACGCGTTCATCTGATGCAAAAAACAGTTCACATCATCGGCGCTGGAATATCGGGCCTGTCGGCAGCCGTGCGGCTGGCGAAAGCCAATTACCGCGTGCACATTCACGAAGCCACGCAGCAGGCCGGCGGCCGCTGCAGATCCTATTTCGACACCGCGACCAATCTGACAATCGATAACGGTAATCATCTCCTGTTGTCGGGTAATCGTGATGCGCTCGCATATGCGCGGTCGATCGGTACCGATGCGGCGCTGGTCGGTCCGACGCGCGCCCAGTTTGCGTTTATCGATTTGCCGACAGGAAAGCGCTGGCAACTCGATCTCGGAGAGAGCCGCCTGCCGCTGTGGGTGTTCGACAAGACACGTCGGGTGCCCGATACGCGCTTGCGCGACTATTTGGCGCTGTCACCCCTGATATGGGCGGCGCAGAGCAAACTCGTTGGCAAGACGATACCCTGCGAGGGAACGCTGTACCACCGCTTGGTCCAGCCACTGCTGTTGGCCGCATTGAACGTCGATCCGCCCGAGGGCTCGGCCGGGCTCGCGGGCGCGGTGGTGCGTGAAACGCTGCTGGCGGGCGGGCAGGCTTGTCGGCCCCTGGTCGCGCGAGATGGCTTGAGTGCGGTGCTGATCGAGCCCGCGATCACGCTGTTGAAGAAACAGGCCGCCAGCATCCAGTTCGGACACGAATTGCGCGAAATTGGTCTCTCGGCTGACGGCGTTGGCGAGTTGAAGTTTGGGACCGACGACCTGGCTCTCGGACCCGAGGATGCCGTCGTCATGGCTGTGCCGCCACGCCCGGCCGCCTTGCTGGTGTCGGGGCTGAAGACGCCGACGAAATTCCGGGCCATCCTGAACGCCCATTTCCGGTTCGATCCGCCAAAGGACATGCCGCCGCTCATCGGGATTGTCGGCGGACTGGTGGAATGGCTGTTCGCGTTCCCGCAGCGCCTTTCGGTAACCATCAGCAATGGCGATCGGCTCATGGACATGCCGCGCGAGGAGCTCGCGCAGGCGATCTGGCGTGATGTCTGCAAGGCCGCTGGGGTGCAGGGTGAATTGCCGCCCTGGCAGATCGTGCGCGAGCGCCGCGCGACCTTCGAGTCCACGCCTGAGCAAAACGCGCTGCGGCCGGGCGCGTCCACGGCATGGAAAAACCTGTTCCTCGCGGGCGATTGGACTGATACCGGGTTGCCGGCGACGATCGAAGGGTCGGTGCGGTCGGGAAACCGCGCCGCCGACCTGGTCCTCGCCATGCGGCGGCGCTGAGGCGAGCTGACGAGCCGCTCTGGCAATCCAGCAAGGCACAAACAGCAGAGGTCGAGCCTGATGCATTCCGTCGAAAAGCCAGTTGGGAGCCAGCCCGGTGAGGCCCTGGAGGCCAGCATCGCGGCCGCCACGCGTGCCGTGCTGGGCGCCCGGCAAGCGGATGGACACTGGGTGTTCGAACTGGAAGCCGATGCGACGATCCCCGCCGAGTATGTGCTGCTTCGCCATTATCTCGGCGAGCCGGTAGATGCTGTGCTTGAGGGCAAAATCGCCAATTATCTGCGCCGCGTTCAGGGAGCGCATGGCGGCTGGCCGCTGGTGCATGACGGCGACTTTGACATGAGCGCCAGCGTCAAGGCGTATTTCGCGCTGAAGATGATGGGCCATTCCCCCGACGCGCCGCACATGATGCGTGCGCGCGAGGCAATCCGCTCGCGCGGCGGGGCTATTCACAGCAACGTCTTCACCCGCGTCATGCTGGCGATGTTCGGCGTGATGAAATGGCGCAGCGTGCCGGTAATCCCGGTCGAGATCATGCTGCTGCCGCTGTGGTTCCCATTCCACATCAACAAGATGTCGTACTGGGCGCGAACCACGGTCGTGCCGTTACTGGTGCTTGCGGCGCTGAAGCCGCGCGCGAGGAACGCCGACGCAATCGACCTCGACGAACTGTTCCTGCAGCCGCCGCATTCGATCGGAATGACGGCAAAAGCTCCGCATCAGAGCTGGGGGTGGTTTCTCTTCTTCCGCGGCCTCGATAGCGTGCTTCGCGTGCTCGAACCCTTGTCTCCGAAGAAACTGCGCACACGCGCGATCGACGCTGCGGTTGCGTTCATCGAAGAACGCCTCAACGGCGAAGACGGCTTGGGTGCAATTTATCCGCCGATCGCCAATGCCATCATGATGTACGACGCGCTCGGCAAACCCGCGGACTATCCGTCGCGCGCGGTCACACGGCGAGCGCTTGAGCGGCTTCTGGTGATTCGCGAGGACGAGGCCTATTGCCAGCCTTGTGTCTCTCCGGTGTGGGACACCTCGCTAACATGCCACGCGATGTTCGAAGCTGGCGACAAGGAGGCTTTGTCCTCGGCCAGGCAGGCTCTCGACTGGCTGAAGCCGAAGCAGGTGCTGGACGTCAAAGGCGACTGGGCCGTGAAGAGCCCGCAGGTGCGTCCGGGTGGCTGGGCCTTTCAGTACAACAATGACTACTATCCCGACCTCGATGACACCGCCGTGGTCGTTATGGCGATGGATCGCGCCAAGCGGCTCGACCAAACCGGGGAATACGACGCCGCGATCGCGCGTGGACGGGAGTGGATCGAGGGCATGCAAAGTCGCAACGGCGGCTGGGCGGCCTTCGACGTCAACAACCTCGAATATTACCTCAATAATATTCCGTTTTCCGATCATGGCGCGCTGCTCGATCCGCCTACCGAGGATGTCACCGCCCGCTGCGTCTCGATGCTGGCGCAACTCGGCGCGACTCTTCAAAACAGCAAGGCGTTGTCGGACGGGGTCGGTTATCTGCGCCGAACCCAGCTCGCCGAGGGATCGTGGTACGGCCGCTGGGGGCTGAATTACATTTATGGCACCTGGTCGGCCCTGTGTGCGCTCAACGCAGCGGGCGTCGACCATGGCGATCCCGTGATTCGCAAAGGCGCCGATTGGCTGCTGTCGATTCAGAACAAGGACGGCGGCTGGGGCGAGGACGCCCGCAGCTATCGGCTCGATTACAACGGATTCGAGGTCGCGCCATCGACGGCGTCGCAAACGGCATGGGCTTTGCTAGGGTTAATGGCCGCCGGTGAGGTAGCCCATCCGGCCGTCGCGAAAGGAATCCAGTACCTCACGGCCACACAAACGGAAAAAGGCCTGTGGGATGAACAGCGATTCACGGCGACAGGCTTTCCTCGGGTCTTCTACCTGCGCTATCATGGCTAC
>JAICIT010000346.1 GCA_025960445.1 Bradyrhizobium sp.
GACCTCGCGCTGTTCGAGACAGGGTCGATCGTGCTCCACATCGCCGAGCGATATGCGGGCCTGCTGCCGGACGATGCCAATGCCCGTGCGCGTGCGATCACATGGATGTTTGCTGCGCTCAGCACGGTGGAACCGCCGATCCTTGAACTCGGAAACGCGAAACTCCTGGAGGGCGACAAGGCATGGAACAAGGAGCGCCTGCCTCTTGTCGAAGGTCGCGTTCGCGGCCGGTTGAAGCAACTTTCCGCTAGCTTGCGCGATGCCGATTGGCTTGATGGTGCGTTCAGCGCAGGCGACTTGATGATGGTGTCGGTGCTGCTCAGGCTGAAGTCATCGGGCCTTCTGGATGAATTTCCAAACCTGGCCGCCTATGTCGCCCGCGGCGAAGCGCGGCCTGCTTACAAGCGGGCTTTCGACGCGCAATTGGCGGTTAACACCGGCAAGCCACGGGCCGGCTGATTGAGGTCCGTCCTGGGCTCGAAGCATCTCCGGGTGTTTCGTTCAGTTTCTGCGTCGCTCCTCCGTCAAAAACACCAACGGGCGAAGCTGCTTTATCAATTGCGTTAGAAATTCGTCGGGCCGATCGAATGGAATGAAATGGTCGCCGCCGTTAAACACCACGAATTCCTTTTGCGGCCCTTTGATTTCCTGGAAATACACGTGAGCCGGTTCAATCGGCGTAACGATGTCCGCTGTACCTTCGAAAAAGAACATTGGAATCGAAAAGTCCGTGCCTAGAGACCTTAGATCAGTTTGGCTCATTGGCCCACTCTTCCCGCGCAGTTGCGTCGCCGAAAATGAAATTCCCTGGCACCAATAGTACCAATCCAGCAGGGAAAAATCGGGCATGAACAGCGGGGGGATGGGGCTGACGAGCTGAAATGCCTCGATCGGCGGTAGCGAAAGCACCTTTGCCCATTTCTCCACGATCTCTGGCTTGGTCATGGAGTAGCCTGGGACACCAGAGATTGATGCTAGCTCTGCCAACGCCTCTGTATTATTTGCCGCCTGCGCCAACGCCTTCAGGCGAGTAACGACGACGTCGAATTGCTTCTCCATGGTTTGCCTGCCAACTACCTGTCCGGTGCCAACATAGGCGTGAAAAAGATCCGGGCGTTGTCTGACCATTTGAATCCCGAGAAACGAGCCCCACGAATGCCCGATCAAGACAATCCTGTCCTTACGAAGATGCGCTCGAAGAAATTCGGCCACTTCGATGCCATCCTGCGTCATCTGCGCCAAGGTTATGGTCGCCGCAACTGAATCGCCCGTCATGCGAAACGTGCGTCCAGCACCTCGCTGGTCCCATTGAACGACGGTGAAATATTCCTCCCAAGGTTGCCAGGCGGACGAAATTGGAATGCTTGAAGCGCCGGGGCCACCGTGAACAAAGAGGATGACCGGATTGCTGCGATGTTCGCCGCGAATCTGAATCCATTGATCGATGCCGCCGACTCTGACGTACATTGATTCCTGGATGCCGTCGGGAGATTGAACCGCGAGGACACGCGCGCTGAGGTATTGGCGATAAGCCCGAAAGCCGAGTGCGAAGCCTATTGCCAGAACCGCCAAGACGGTGACTGCAAGCAGGCCGGTCTTGGCGATCTTGAAAGTCCAGGCTTTCATCGGCGCACCGCCTTCTTCAACCGTCACAAACCGCACGCTTGGAAGCGACTCGGTGGCCGACATTAAAATCGGGATGGCACAAGCCAGACTAGCCCTTGCCACTGCTCGCCGCTTGAGGTCAGCGTCACAAAATCGCGAGCCGGATCGCGGATTAGATTGAGCCTGGCCATAACAGCTTTGGACCGTTCGTTGTGCGGATTCGTATACGACAGGATTTCATCCAGGCCAGTTTGATGAAAGGCATGCCAGAGAGATGCCTTGGCGCTTTCGGTCGCGTAGCCATGCCCCCAAGCGTTACGCAAGAACCGCCAACCTACCTCAAAATGCACGCCTGGTGGATGGTCTTTCGATAGCCGCGGCATCACTCCAGCATAGCCAAGAAATGCGCCGTCTAAATTTTCAACGGCCCATCGAGAAACGCGATGATTGTGTTGAGCGGCAACGTATCATTCGAATTTCTCGGCACTCTCCGATCGGCTGATGGGTCCGCCGTAATCAGCCATAACCTCCGCATCGGCATGCATCATCGCGAATGCTTCGCGATGTCGATCACGCCATCTGTGAAGTCTAAGCGCGGCGTTTCGATCATTTCGGGGTGCGACACTGTCACCGTTGCTTTCGTCGGTCGGATGGCGTCTGGCTGAGCGGGCCGGTCTTGCGCAGAAAACTACCCTTTCGACCGACTCCGGTCCCTTCCGAAGCCAATGAATTCGATTTGAAACATTAGCAGGAGACAGCCGTGACCATGACGCCGTTCCCAATGACGATGATTTGCGCGGTATCGCTCGCTGTCCTGGGCGGGATCACCTTCGCGGCGGAAGATAAGTATACCGTGAAAGTGCCGGGTGGGCTCGCGTTCTCTGAGTTCAGGGGATACGAAAGCTGGCAGGTTGTCGCCACTAGTCAGAACGAGAAGCTGGTCGCTGTGATCCTCGCAAATCCCGTGATGATCGAGGCGTACCAGGCTGGCGTTCCCAGCAATGGCAAGCCTTTCCCTGACGGCTCCAAAATGGCGAAGATCCATTGGAAGCCGAAAAAGAACCAATACTTCCCGAATACGACGGTGCCGGGCATCCAAAACGACGTGGACTTCATGGAGAAGGACAGCAAGAGATTCGCCGATAGCGGCGGATGGGGATGGGCCGTGTTCAAGTATGACGCCGCGTCCGATACGTTTACGCCCGGCACGTCGGCTGACCAGCCGCCACAGGCGAACGATGCCAAGTGCGGGTTCGCGTGCCACACGAGAGTGAGGGCAAGAGATTACGTCTTTACGGATTACGGGAAGCGGTAAACGGACTAATTTCAAAAGCATGCCTCCGGTCTATCCCGCGCCTTCGCTTCACCATCTCCTGGGCGATCCAGGTCACTCCAATTTCGATCGCCGGCTCGTGCTAAGCATTGCTTGAAGCCGCCTCGCTTTGCGACCTCTTTCGTTTCGAACATCACTTGTTGGCACATGGTGCTAGATTGTCCTTGGCCGTAAGCGCGATCGGCCCTATGTCTGCGGGCCATGATTGGTTGAGCGCATAAACAGCCTGCCTTTTCGGTGTGCTGTTCGGCGGCGTCTTACAGATCGGACCAGTTTACGCACCATGAATCGAAAAGAACGACGTGCGGCCAATAAGCGGCGCGACGAGCCCATAAGGATGCCAAGCGCGCCGGCCTTCGGCTCGGCGGGCATCAGCATTGTCGAGCTCGCCGCAGAAGCGAGCCGTTCGTACCGGCTGGGCCGCATCAACCATGCGCAAGAGATTTGCCGTCAAATTCTCACGCGCGAGCCGGCGCATGTGCAGAGCCTCAACCTTCTCGGGTTGATGGCGCAGGCATCCGGCGATCACCGCGCCGCGGTAAAGATGTTCACGAAAGCGATCGCTTCGGACGAGGTGAACGCCGCTTGCCACTACAATCTCGGCAATTCGTACCAGCCGTTGGGCAATCGAACGAAGGCGATGGCGCATTTCAGTAGAGCGCTTGCGCTCGGCATGGAGGAGAAGGCGGTCGCCTTCATCCTGCAGAGTCCCGTCATCTCCACGTATGTTGCGCGGATTGCCAGCAAGCGGCCGCTACCGGTGACGAACGTCGAATTGTTCGGCACCGAAGGCATCGCCCCGCTTGCAACCGACCTCTTCCTCCGCTGTGCGATGGAAGCGACGACGCTGGCAAGCATGCAACTTGAACTGTTGCTGGGATATGCCCGCGCCGAGTTGCTGCGGCTTGCAGGTGAGCAGGGCGAAGATTACGATGAAATCGACGAGGACATTGTCGCCTTTGCTTCCGCGCTCGCGGTGCAGTGCTTCATGAACGAATATGTCTATGTACAGAGCGGAACGGAAAGCAGACTTGCGGGCGTACTGCGCGATCGGTTGCTGCAGGATGTGGCATCGGATGCCGAGATAAGTCCACTCACGCTGGCAGTGGTTGCGGCGTATTTCCCGCTTCATGCCATGCCGATGGCGGAAGCGGTTCTGCGGCGGGATTGGCCCGCGACCGTGGCCGGCCTGTTACGGGTGCAGCTCCGCGAGCCGCTTGAGGAAATGGGCGAGCGCTCGGCCATTCCC
>JAICIT010000347.1 GCA_025960445.1 Bradyrhizobium sp.
CATGTGCGCTGCGGGAGAAACAATGAACAAGCCGCTTACCGGCGTCACCAGGCGCAAGCTTCGATCCAGCGAATGGTTCAACAACCCCCATAACCCCGGGATGACCGCACTCTACCTGGAGCGGTATCTCAATTACGGCCTTACGCGCCAGGAACTCCAGTCCGGCAAACCGATCATCGGTATCGCGCAGACCGGCAATGATCTTTCGCCGTGCAATCGGCATCATCTCGAACTGGCCCATCGGGTGCGGGAGGGAATCCGCGCCGCCGGCGGCATCGCGATGGAATTTCCGATGCACCCGATCCAGGAGACCGGGAAGCGCCCGACCGCGGCGCTCGATCGCAACCTCGCATATCTCGGCCTGGTCGAAATTCTGTTCGGCTATCCGCTGGACGGAGTCGTTCTTACCACCGGTTGCGACAAGACCACCCCCGCTTGTTTGATGGCGGCTGCAACTGTCAACATGCCGGCCATCGTGTTGTCAGGCGGACCCATGCTGAACGGCTGGTTCAACGGCGAACGCAGCGGCTCCGGAACCGTGGTCTGGAAAGCGCGCGAGCGGCTGGCCGCCGGCGAGATCGATTACGAGGAGTTCATGAATATCGTCGCCTCCTCGGCGCCATCAGTCGGCCACTGTAACACCATGGGGACCGCCTCGACCATGAACTCGCTGGCCGAGGCTTTGGGCATGTCGCTGCCGGGCTGCGCCGCCATTCCCGCGCCTTATCGCGAGCGCGGCCAGATCGCGTACGAGACTGGCACGCGCATTGTCGGAATGGTGTGGGAAGATCTGAAACCTTCCGACATCCTGACGCGAAAGGCCTTTGAAAACTGCATCGTCGTCAATTCAGCAATCGGCGGCTCGACCAACGCCCCCATCCATATCAACGCGCTTGCACGTCATATCGGCGTGGAGCTTTCAATCGACGATTGGCAGAAATTCGGGCACGACATCCCTCTCCTTGTGAACATGCAGCCGGCCGGGTTCTACCTCGGCGAGGAATATCATCGCGCCGGCGGCGTGCCGGCGGTCGTCGGTGAACTAATCCGGCACAAGCGCATCCATGAAGATGCCATGACCGTGAACGGCCGCACCATGGGCGACAACTGCCGCAATGCGCCGAAGCCCGATGGGGATGTCATCTGGAGCTACGACAAACCGCTGGTCAAGGACGCGGGCTTCCTTGTGCTGCGCGGCAACCTTTTCGATTCCGCGATCATGAAGACCAGCGTGATCTCGAAGGAATTTCGCGACCGTTATCTCATCAATCCCAAAGATCCCAACGCATTCGAGGGGCGCGCGATCGTGTTCGAGGGACCTGAGGACTATCACGCGCGGATCGACGATCCCGCGCTGAAAATTGACGAACATTGCATCCTGTTCGTGCGCGGCACCGGACCGATCGGCTATCCAGGCGGCGCGGAAGTCGTAAACATGCAGCCTCCCGCAGCCCTAATCAAACGCGGCATCCTGTCATTGCCCTGCATCGGCGATGGCCGCCAGTCCGGCACCTCAGGTTCGCCGTCGATCCTGAACGCCACACCGGAAGCCGCTGCAGATGGTGGCCTCGCTATTCTCAGGACCGGCGACAAAGTTCGCATCGACCTCAATAAGGGCAGCGCAAACATCCTCATATCAGATGAGGAATTGAAGAACCGGCGCGCGGACCTTAAGGCGAAGGGCGGCTATCCGCATCCCGCCAATCAGACGCCCTGGCAGGAGCTCTATCGCTCCACGGTCGGCCAACACGCAACCGGAGCCTGCATGGAGTTCGCCACCCGTTATCACGACATCGCTGGCAAGGTCGGTGTGGCGAGAGACAATCATTAGCACCTGAGCACTCTAAGTCGGTCATCGGAAGGGCATTCGCACGATCCGTTGGCTTGTCGTCGCATTTATCTGAGAACAAATCGAATTCGAAATACGAGGAGCTATCAATGGGAGACCGCCTCAAGGGCAAGCGCGCATTCGTGACAGCGGGCGCTGCAGGCATCGGGCGCGCCTGCGCCATCGCGTTTGCGCGTGAAGGTGCTTCTGTTTTCGCCACCGACATCGATGAAAAGGGTCTCGCGTCACTGAATAAAGACGGCGTATCGGAAGTAGCCCGGCTTGATGTCCGCGACACAGCCGCTGTGGCCGCAGTCGCCAAACGCGCCGGCAACATCGACATCCTGCTCAACGCGGCCGGATTCGTGCATCACGGCACGGTGCTGGACTGCTCGGACGAAGACTGGGATTTTTCGTTCGACGTCAATGTGAAATCGATGCACAGGACGCTCAGGGCGTTTCTGCCAGGAATGCTGGAAGCCCGACGCGGCTCGATCGTGAACATCTCCTCCGCGGCCGGCGTATTCAAGGCTGCCCCCAACCGCTATGTGTACGGCGCGACCAAAGCTGCAGTGGCGGCTCTGACCCGCGCGGTCGCGGTAGATTTCATTACCAAAGGCATTCGCTGCAATTGCATCTGCCCCGGGACGATCGAAACGCCATCCATGCTGAACCGCGCTGCCGCGGCGGGTCCGCAGGGTCGCGAGATGTTCGTGAGCCGCCAGCCGATGGGACGGCTCGGCACGGCTGAGGAGATAGCATCGCTTGCGGTTTACCTCGCGAGTGACGAGAGCGCGTTCACAACAGGCGTCGCCCACATTATCGACGGCGGCTGGACGCTTTGACCAAAGGAATAGTGAAATGAACAAGATCGATCTGAACGGCCGCTGTGCCGTTGTCACTGGCGGTGCGCAGGGTTTTGGGCGGGCGATCACGGAACGTTTCGTCGCCTCAGGCGCCAAAGTCGCGATCTGGGATCATGACCAGCCGTTGGCCGAGAAGACCGCAAAGGAAATCGGCGCAGCGGTCAGTGTGTTCGAGGTCGACGTCTCAGATCTCACTGCGGTCGAAAGGACTCGAGACGCGACGCTCAAAGCTCTCGGCGGCATCCATATTCTCGTGAACAATGCAGGCATCGCGGGCGTCAACAAGACGGTATGGGAAACCGACCTCGACGAATGGCGCAAAGTTATGCGCATCAATCTCGACGGACCGTTCATCTGCTGCAAGGCGATCGTGCCTTCGATGGTCAAGCAGAACTACGGGCGCATCGTCAATATCGCCTCGATCGCCGGCAAGGAAGGCAACGCCAACGCCGCTCATTACTCCGCCTCCAAAGCTGGTCTGATTGCCCTGACTAAATCACTCGGTAAAGAGCTCGCGAATTACGAAATCTCGGTCAATGCGGTGACACCGGCGGCGGCAAAAACCGCGATCTTTGAGCAACTCACTCAGCAGCATATCGATTTTATGCTTTCAAAGATTCCGAAAGGCCGCTTCGTTCTGGTTGAAGAACTCGCGGCAATGGTGGCGTGGCTGGCCTCCGAGGATTGCGCGTTCTCCACCGGTGCGGTGTTCGATATTTCCGGCGGTCGCGCAACTTACTGAATATTGCTCTTGGCGCGGCGGCCGCTTGCGCCGTCTCGAAGCATGTGGCGCAGCAAACTCCTTGAAGACGCGGTAACTCGAGTCCGTGCTAGCTTCACACGATTCTTTCAACCGACCAGGACACCAGTGAACATCACCCTCTACGACCTGTCCGTTTGGGTATTGCCGCTTGTCATCGCCATCACTTTCCACGAAGCCGCCCACGGGTTTGTCGCGCACGCTTTCGGCGACAACACGGCCTGGCAGCTCGGTAGGGTCAGTTTCAACCCGCTCAAACATATCGATCCATTCGGCACGGTGCTATTGCCGGCAATGCTGCTGCTCTCCCACTCGCCATTTTTGTTCGGGTACGCCAAACCGGTGCCGGTGAACTTTCGCGCCCTTCGCAATCCCCGCATCGGCATGGTTCTGGTGGCGCTGGCCGGACCCGCCACCAACATCGTGCTCGCGCTCCTGGCGGCTGCGGCGTTTCATTTAGTGAGTTCCCTGCCCCCCAATACCGCACAGTGGGTCGCCGACAACCTCAAAAACGCGCTCGTCATCAACGTCGTGCTGGCAATCTTCAACATGTTGCCAATCCCGCCACTGGATGGCGGACGGGTCGCGGTTGGCCTGCTGCCACGGATGCTAGCGGTCCCCCTTGCCCGGCTTGAGCCGTTTGGGATGCTGATCCTGATCGGAATTCTGATCCTTCTTCCCCTCACCGGTTCGCAGTTCGGTCTAAATCTTGATGTTATTTCGGCCATA
>JAICIT010000348.1 GCA_025960445.1 Bradyrhizobium sp.
ATGATAAAGGATGATGCAGTGGCCGAGATCGCGGCCTTGGCGGCGCGCCATCTCGATCCACAATTGCCTGTCATGAAGGCTCATGGGGTGCCGCCGCTGATCCGGCATCTGCGGGGAGAGATCACGCTCGAGGAAGCCGCGCTCACAGGCCGCGCCGATACCCGCCATTACGCCAAGCGGCAGTTCACCTGGTTTCGGCACCAGCTACCCGAATTCGAATGGGTCAATCCGGAGCAGGCCAGGGCGCGGCTCAACACGGCGGTTGCTGCATCCTTTCCCGGATAACTCCACTTGTAACCAAAAACGCTCTCGCCGCCGTGCGGAAACCAATGTAAACTGCACGCCTGCGCTTCGCGTCGCCTTCCCTTGACATCCGGGGTTTTGACGCTATGGTCGCGCAACCTTTGGGAAGTCTGGCCAGCCAAATGCGTAACAAAATTACCAAACTGCTTATCGTCGTCGTACCCAGGCGCACCGCCGGGGATGGCTGAGGCCATCCAGAATTCGGGCGGTGCGCTGGGGCCTCTTGGGCCCCTTTTTCATTTCGGAACCAACGCAACTGAGACAAGCCGCTGACCACAGCGCATCCGGAGCAAGTCATGACTGAGACGAGCCACGATCCCAACCAGATGACCGGCGCAGCAATGATCGTGCGGGCGCTGATCGATCATGGCGTCAAGCACATCTTCGGTTATCCCGGCGGCGCGGTGCTTCCGATCTACGACGAGATATTCCAGCAGAGCGAGTTCGAGCACATTCTGGTTCGGCACGAACAGGGTGCCGGCCATGCCGCGGAAGGTTATGCGCGTACTACCGGCAAACCAGGCGTGGTGCTGGTGACGTCGGGGCCGGGCGCCACCAACATGGTGACGGCGCTGACCGACGCGCTGATGGATTCGATCCCGCTGGTTTGCATCACAGGCCAGGTGCCGACCCACCTGATCGGAAACGACGCGTTCCAGGAATGCGATACCGTCGGCATCACCCGGCCCTGCACCAAGCACAACTGGCTGGTGCGCGATGTCAACGATCTCGCCAAGGTGTTGCACGAGGCGTTCTATGTCGCCAGCACCGGCCGCCCCGGTCCGGTGGTGGTCGACGTGCCCAAGGACGTGCAGTTCGCCCTCGGCACCTATCATCCGCCGCGCAAGGCAGACGTACACGTCTCTTATGCTCCGCGGGTGAAGGGCGATCCGATGCAGATCCGCAAGGCCGTGGCGTTGCTCGCGTCCGCCAAGCGGCCTGTCATCTACACCGGCGGCGGTGTGATCAATTCCGGTGCCGAAGCCTCGAGGCTGCTGCGCGAATTGGTCGAGGCCACGGGTTTCCCGATCACCTCTACGCTGATGGGGCTGGGCGCCTATCCGGCATCGGGTGCGAACTGGCTCGGCATGCTCGGTATGCACGGCACCTACGAAGCCAATATGAGCATGCACGGATGCGACGTGATGCTCTGCGTCGGTGCGCGGTTCGACGACCGCATCACCGGTCGCATCGACGCGTTTTCGCCCGGCTCGAAGAAGATCCACATCGACATCGACCCGTCATCGATCAACAAGAACATTCGGGCCGACGTGCCGATCATCGGCGATGCCGGCAACGTGCTCGGGGATTTGCTGCAGGTGTTCAAGGCGGAAGCCAAGAAGCCGGACATCCGGGCGTGGTGGCAGGAAATAGCCAAATGGCGCGCGCGCCACTCGCTGGCATACAAAAAGAACAACGATATCATCCTGCCGCAATTCGCGATCCAGCGACTGTTCGAGGCCACGCGTGGCCGTGACGTCTACATCACCACCGAAGTCGGACAGCATCAGATGTGGGCGGCGCAATTCTTCGGATTCGAGGAGCCGCACCGCTGGATGACGTCGGGCGGGCTGGGCACGATGGGCTACGGCTTGCCGGCCGCGCTTGGCGTGCAGGTCGCTCATCCCGACAGCCTTGTGATCGACATTGCCGGCGATGCCTCGGTGCAGATGACGATGCAGGAGATGTCGACTGCGATCCAGTACGAACTGCCCATCAAGATATTCATCCTCAACAACCAGTACATGGGGATGGTTCGGCAGTGGCAGCAACTGCTGCACGGTAATCGGCTGTCGCATTCCTATTCGGAGGCGCTGCCTGACTTCGTCAAGCTCGCCGAGGCCTTCGGTTGCGTCGGCATCCGCGCGATCAAGCCGGGCGATCTCGATGGCGCCATCAAGGAAATGATCAGCGTCAAGCGACCGGTACTGTTCGATTGCCGGGTGGCGGCGTTGGAGAATTGTTTCCCGATGATCCCCTCCGGCAAGGCACATAATGAGATGCTGCTGCCGGCTGAAGCCACCGACGAAGCTACCGCCACCGCCTTTGCCGGCGGCAAGGCGCTGGTGTGACGATGAGACGAGCCGATGTTTGATCTCTCGCAACTGGAAGCCGCGCAGGCGGTCGTCGGCGCGGCGATGCCGCCGACGCCTGCTTACGCGTGGCCGTTGCTCTCGCAGCGGCTTGGCGCGACCGTCATCGTCAAACACGAGAACCACACGCCGATCGGCGCGTTCAAGGTGCGGGGCGGCTTGGTTTATGTCGATCGCCTCAAGCGCGAGCGGCCGAACACGGCGGGGCTGATCTCGGCGACCCGGGGCAATCACGGCCAGAGCCTGGCGTTTGCGGCGAGCCGATATCGCATGCCGGTGACGATCTACGTGCCGCACGGTAATTCCGTCGAGAAAAACCGCGCGATGCGCGCGTTCGGCGCGAACCTGGTTGAATATGGCGAAGATTTTCAGGCTGCCCGCGAGCAGGCTGAACGCCACGCCAGGCGTGATGGCCTCGAATTCGTGCCTTCCTTCCATCCTGATCTCGTGCTCGGCGTGGCGACCTATGCGCTCGAACTGCTTCGCCACGCGCCAGATCTCGACATTCTCTACGTGCCGATCGGGCAGGGGTCCGGCATCTGTGGCTGTATCCTGGCGCGTGACCTGCTCGGGCTGACCACCGAAATCGTCGGCGTGCAATCGGCAGAGGCGCCGTCGTATGCGTTGTCATTCGCTGCCGGCACGCTCGTGACCACCGAGACCAGCAACACCCGGGCCGATGGCATGGCGACACGCGTCCCCGATGCCGATGCGCTCGCGATCATTCGCAAGGGGGCCTCGCGCATTCTGCAGGTCAGTGATGACGACGTGGCCACGGCGATCCGGGCGTACTGGACCGACACACACAATCTTGCTGAGGGCGCCGGCGCCGCCGCGCTCGCTGCCGCCGTGCAGGAAAAAGACAAGCTCCGCGACAGGCGGGTAGGGCTTATTCTGAGCGGCGGCAACATCGATTTCGATCTGTTTACCCGATGGATTCCGCAAGCCGCGGCGTTCGCGGAGAGAAGGGTGCCGGCGTGAGCGCTAATTTTCGGGGGAAGAGATGAACCAGCCTGCATCAGCCTACTTCATGGAAGAGCGCCATGAGACGGCCGAGTCCCATACGCTCTCGGTGCTCGTGCAGAACGAGCCGGGCGTGCTCGCTCGCGTCATCGGGCTGTTCTCCGGGCGCGGCTACAACATCGAGAGTCTTACGGTTTCTGAGACCGAAAGCCAGAAGCACGTCTCCCGCATCACCATCGTCACGACCGGCACGCCGATGGTGATCGAACAGATCAAGCACCAGCTCGATCGCATGGTCCCGGTCTACAACGTTGTCGACATGACGTTGACCGGCGGGTCGATCGAGCGGGAGCTTGCGATGGTGAAGTTGCGCGGCACCGGCGACCATCGCGTCGAGGCGTTGCGGCTGGCGGAGGCGTTCCGTGCCCGCGTCATCGACGCCACCATCGAAAGCTTCGTATTCGAAATCACCGGCAACTCCGCCAAGATCAACCAGTTCATCGACCTGATGCGTCCTCTCGGGCTGGTCGAAGTCTCGCGCACTGGCGTTGCCGCAATCGGGCGCGGGCCTGAGGGAATGTAGGCCATGCTGGCGCGAGACTGGTATTACAATGAGCGGCGAAGCATCGGCATCGACTCCACCGTCGCATCGATCTACGACGGCCAGGATGACAGTGACCTGCGCGCCCGCGCGGCGCTGACCATGCTGGGCGTTCAGCGCGGCTGGCGCGTGGCCGATATCGGCTGCGGCACCGGCGTGCTCGCCTGTGAGGCGGCGCTGATGGGCGCCGACGTCGACGCCATCGATATTTCGCCGGCGATG
>JAICIT010000349.1 GCA_025960445.1 Bradyrhizobium sp.
GAGATTGACCTTCACCTTGTTGGCGATGCCGCCATGCGACAGAGCCTCGATCAGCGACTTATAAGCGTCCTTCATGCCGGTGTACTTGCCGACAATCGCGATCGTCACGTCACCTTCGGGATTATGGATTCGCTCGTTGATGAGATGCCAGCTTGCCAGAGCCGGTGGAATTTTTGGCTTGATACCGAACGCCGCCAGCACCTCGTCATCAAGGCCGGCGGCATGATAAGCCTCAGGCACGGCATAGATGTTGTCGACATCGCGCGCTTCGATCACGGCGCTCTCACGCACGTTGCAGAACAGCCCGAGCTTGCGGCGCTCTTCCTTCGGGATCGGCCGGTCAGTGCGGCACAACAGAATATCCGGCTGAATGCCGATCGAACGCAATTCCTTGACCGAATGCTGGGTCGGCTTGGTCTTCAACTCGCCGGCACTTGGAATGAACGGCAACAGCGTCAGATGAATATAGATGGCATGGTCGCGCGGAAGATCGTTCTTGATCTGTCGGATCGCCTCGAAGAACGGCAGCCCCTCGATATCGCCGACGGTGCCGCCAATCTCACACAGTACGAAATCAAACTCGTCATTGCTGTCGAGAATGAAATCCTTGATGGCGTTGGTGACGTGCGGGATCACCTGGATGGTGGCGCCGAGATAGTCGCCGCGCCGCTCTTTAGTGAGAATGTCCTGATAGATGCGCCCGGTGGTGATGTTATCGGCCTTGGTGGCCGGCCGTCCCGTGAAGCGCTCGTAGTGGCCGAGATCGAGGTCGGTCTCAGCGCCATCATCCGTCACGAACACCTCGCCATGCTGGTAGGGCGACATCGTTCCGGGATCGAGATTGAGATAGGGATCAAGCTTGCGAAGCCGCACCCTGTAGCCGCGCGCCTGCAACAGGGCGCCGAGTGCCGCCGAAGCCAGACCCTTTCCGAGCGAGGAAACCACGCCGCCGGTGATGAAGATGTACCGCGCCATGGGACCTAACCTTTAAGGCTACCGACCCGATTCGCCAAAACGAATCGCCGGCCGTCATGAGGGCTGTGGGTGAAGTAAGATTCTATAGGAGTAACAGCATCTTGATGGAGATTTCTGATGCAGGATACGACCCGATGTTCCTGCATGGCCTCCCCGCTTTACTGCGACCGCGGCGCCTGCGGCCCTGATGGCGCCGGCGGGGTTTGTTGCTGTTGCTGTTCATCCGCTTTCTTCAACGAATCGAGGATGCCACCGCTGGTCGGCGGTGCGGGATTCGCTGGCCCTCCGGGCTGCGACTGCGATGCTGGCGTGGTTCCCACGATCGAACTCGGCTTGCGGTCGTAGCTCGCGTACCAGGAGAGAAACAAACTCGTGGCGAAAAAGCCGACTGCCAACACTGCCGTCGTGCGGGTCAGCAGGTTGGCCGTGCCCCGGCTCGACATGAAACCAGCGCCGCCGCCAACTCCAAGGCCGCCGCCCTCTGACTTTTGCAGCAACACCGTTGCAATCAGGGTCGCAACGATCATCAGGTGGACTACGATAATGACAGTCTGCATCGCTACCTTCCGTCACAAACCAAATGGCGCCGAAGTCCGGCTGCTCAGGGGTTTGCGGGATTTGAAGTTGGCGCGGTGTTACACGATTGCAAGGGGGATTGTCACCCCCGCCACGCCTGTCCGGTAGTTAGGAACAGGCATGCGCGATAGCAAGGAAATCGGCCGCTTTCAGGCTCGCGCCGCCCACCAGCGCGCCATTCACGTTGGCAATGGCCATCAATTCCGCGGCATTCGAGGGCTTTACCGAGCCGCCATAGAGGATCCGCATCCGCGCGCCCTCCCCCTTAAACCGCGAGATCAGAATATCCCGGATAAAATGATGAATTTGTTCAACATCTCTAACAGTCGGAGTCAGGCCGGTGCCGATCGCCCAGACCGGCTCGTACGCCACCACGAGATTGTCGGAACGCGCGCCATCCGGCAACGACGCGGTGAGTTGCCCGCCGCAGACGTCCAGGGTCTGGCCCTGATCGCGATGGTGCTGGGTCTCCCCGATACATACAATGGCCGTAAGAGTGGCGCGCCAGACGGCTTCTGCCTTCTGCCGCACCAGCGTGTCGGTCTCGCCGTGATCGGCGCGTCGCTCCGAATGCCCCACGATAATTGCGCGAGCACCGGCATCGGCAAGCATTTCGGCCGAAATATCTCCCGTGTGGGCGCCGAACGCTTTCGGATGGCAATCCTGCGCGCCGACCGCAAAAGATTTCGATCCGCGCGCCTTAGCCGCAAACTCGGCAACCAGGGTCGTCGGCGGGCAGACCAGGAGGTCGACCTGGCCGGCGAGATCGGAGGCGCCGGCCCGCATCGCTTCAAATTCGGCCAGGGACGACTTCAGGCCGTTCATCTTCCAGTTGCCGGCAATCAGTGGCCGGATGGCCTCGGTCATTCTAGTTCCTCATGGGTATCTCGCCACGCATGCGCTACCAGAGCGCAGCGACCACTTCCAGAGAGCGCGCGAGGTCGCGAAAGCCGCTTCAAATCGCCGCCCCGGCACTGTTGCGACGAGGAGGCGGCCACTTTACAATGCCTTATCAATCCGGTGACTGCCCTTTTGCGGAATTCGATTTCCTTGAATTTGCTTGGGCGCGACCCCTTCCCTCCTGAAAAAACAAGTTGGACCTAATGCTTCGAGGAATGCGGAAAGCCTCATCAAACTGGCTCGGCAAGACCGTAATGGCCGTGGTGATGGGCGTCTTGATCATCAGTTTCGGGGTGTGGGGCATTGCCGACATTTTCAGGGGATTCGGTCAATCGACGTTGGCCACGGTCGGGCACACGGAGATTTCGATCAACGAGTTTCGTCAGCTTTACACTGATAAGCTGCAGCAGATCGGACGGCAGTTTGGCCGTCCGCTGACAGCGGAGCAGGCCCGCACCTTCGGAATCGATCGCCAATTGCTGCAGCAAACTATTGCTGAGGCCGCGCTCGACGAACAGGCGCGGCGACTCGGGCTTGGACAGTCCGACGCCGAGACCATGCGCATGATTGTCAGCGATCCGAATTTCAAGGGCGTCGGCGGCAACTTCGACCCGCAGCGATTCCAGGCGGTGATCCGGCAATATGGGTTCAGCGAACAGCGCTACATCGCCGAGCAACGTAAGGTGTCGCTGAGGCGTCAGATCGTCGGCACGATTTCCGCAGGGCTTGAGCCGCCGAAACCAATGATCGAGGCGTTGAGCCGTTTTCAGAACGAACAGCGATCGATCGAATACGTCAAACTCGAAGCTGCTCAGGCCGGGACGATCGACCCGCCGTCGCCGGAAACGTTGGCGGCTTATTTCGACGAGCACAAAGCGCAGTTCCGCGCTCCCGAATATCGCAAGATCGCCTTTGTGATGATTACGCCGGACGAGATCGGCAAGTGGTCGGATGTCTCCGACGAAGATGCCAAGAAGCTGTACGAGCAGCGGCGCGACCAGCTTGGAACGCCTGAAAAACGCGAAGTGTCGCAAATGGTCTTCCCGAACATGGAAGAGGCGAAGGCCGCACGTAGTCGTATTGCTTCCGGATCGTCGTTCGACGACCTGGCCAAGGAACGCGGGCTTAGCGCCAGCGATGTCGACCTTGGCCTGGTCCCCAAATCCGCGATCATCGACCCCGCTATTGCCAACGCCGCCTTTTCACTGGGCTCCGGCGAGATTAGTCAACCCGTGCAAGGCAAGTTCGGCGCTGCCCTGGTCAAGATCGGGAAAATCGAGCCCGGCACAGAACCTTCTTACGAGAGCGTTGCTGCCAACCTGAAGAAGGAAATTGCGACCGAACGCGCCCGCGCCAAAGTTGCGGAGCTGCGCGACAAAATGGAGGACGAGCGCGGCGGCGGCGCCAGCGTGGTCGAAGCCGCGCAGAAACTTGGGTTATCCGCGGTCACGATCGATGCGGTGGACCGTTCCGGCCGGCTTCCCAACGGCCAGCCTGCAGCGAACATACCGGCCGGCCTCGACGTCGTTTCGCAAGCGTTCAACAGCGATGTCGGTGTCGATAACGATCCGATCTCGTTCAAGGGCGGTTACGTCTGGTACGATGTTCTCGGCATCACCCCATCGCGCGAGCGAAACCTTGATGAAGTGAAAGACCAGGTCGAGGCGCGATGGCGTGACGACCAGATCACAAGCCGCCTAAAGAGCAA
>JAICIT010000350.1 GCA_025960445.1 Bradyrhizobium sp.
ATGCGTTGCATAGCCATGCCACCGGCCAGATGGTCCGGTGCTTCGCAATGAAGACGAACTTCATGTCGCTTCCCTCGCGAAGTAGGCCGCGGCCTTTTTTAGGATATCTCGCTCTGCCTTCAGCTTGTTGACTTCGCGCCGGAGCCGCTCGATCTCCTGCTGCTCGGGCTTCATCTGGCCATGCCCGGGAAAGGCTTGTACCGGGTCAGAGCCGAACTCCTTCACCCATTTGCGCAGAACATTCTCATGAACGTCCAGGTCACGGGCGGCTTGCGCCGCCGACACCCCGCGCTCCCTGACCAGCTTGATTGCCTCGACTTTGAACTCTCGGCTAAACTTACGTCTCTGCATCACCCACCTCCGGCTTCATGAAACACCTAATGTCGGTGTCCACCAAACCGGCAGCAGCTCACACTGCGCTATCAAGATGCTCATTCATACGCCGCATCATCTTTCCGCAGATGACCCAATGGTTGCCTGCCGACGAGGGCACCCAATTGCGCTTTGAGTTCGAGACGGAAATCGCTCGGTTGGAAGCGGCCTAATCTAAGCTGATCCCTTTAGGCCCTTACCTCCGCGACATCTCACCCTGCGACGTGGGACGCGGAAAGTGTGCTCCGCCGCGACCTTCACACCTTAATACTTCCTTAACGCTCCTTTTCACGGCCTAGATATTTCACAGCCCGGTCTCGCGAAGCGAGACGGGGGGCGCCTGTCCATGCTCCCCCGGGGGTCAAGTTCCCCTGCCCGACGCGGCAATAGTGCGGCAAACACCGCCGCGCTAACGCAGTCGGAAGGCAGTGGGATGAAGCGCGATCTCTATGAAAGCGTGTCGGCGCGCATTGTTGCGGAATTGGAAGCCGGCGCCGCACCTTGGATCAAGCCATGGTCAGCAAGCCCAGGTGCAAATACCCCATGCAATGCCGCGACCAATCGGCCGTATTCGGGTTGCAACGTCGTCCTGCTGTGGATGGCGCAAACGGCCGGCTACCGCAAGCCGCGCTTCCTGACATTCAAGCAGGCTCTGGAGCTAGGCGGCAACGTCCGGAAAGGCGAGCACGGCACCAAAGTTTATTTCGTGAAGCAACTGGAGCGTCGAGAACAAGGCGCGGATGATACCTCATCAACCCGGCTGATCCCCATGATGCGTGAGTACACAGTTTTCAACGTCGATCAGTGCGAGAACCTGCCGGACCGCATCACGGCTGGCAAACCGATCCGGGTTCGCAATCCGGACGCCCGTGACGAGCTCGCCGACGCGTTCCTGCAATCAGCCGGCGCTGACATCCGCGAGGGCCACGGCGAAGCGTATTATGTGCCGAGCCGAGATTTCATCTCCATTCCGGCATTCGCTGGGTTCAAGGGCGCCGATCACTTTTACAACGTGGCGTTCCATGAACTGACCCATTGGACCGCCCACAAATCTCGGCTGGACCGAGACCTGAAGAACCGCTTTGGCACACGCAGCTATGCGGCTGAAGAATTGGTTGCAGAATTGGGTGCTGCCTTCCTGTGCGCTGAATTTGGTTTTGACGGAGACGTTCGGAACGCGGGCTATATCGCGACCTGGATTGACCTGCTGAAGGTGGACAAGCGGGCATTCTTTACCGCATGCAGCCAAGCGTCCAAGGCTGCGGATTACCTGCGGGGCTTGGCCCTCGCCGATCCCTCAGTGAGGGCAGCGTGATGGTTTCGGCCGAACGCCCTGAGCCCCTCTTCGACATCCATCCGCGAACCGGTGCCAGCATCGAAGTGTTCTGGGCCGACCGCGCGCTGGTGACATTCGGCTGGCAAGGTGCTGGGTGGTTCTGGTGCTATCGCCGGCGCGGCTACTCGGCAACAGGACCGGCGACTGGCCCGTTCGCTACGCGCTACTCGGCGTATCGAGACGCTACGATGGCGCTTCGGGAATGCCCCACAACGTTAATGCGGACACGTCGCGGACACAGCGATTTGGAGGTAAGTGGAGTTTTGCGCTAAGTGTCTGAAACTGTTGGTGGGCGCACCAGGGCTCGAACCTGGGACCCGATGATTAAGAGTCATCTGCTCTACCAACTGAGCTATGCGCCCGGAAGTCGGCCCCGGAAAGCCTTCGCAAGTGGGCGTCGTTTAGCAAAGCGACCCCCCGATGTCCAGCAAGGGGGGTGGGTTTTCCCGGCGATCCCAACCGCTTCAAAACAGCAAAAGCCGCCTGAATTGCCGCGGCCTTCGCTTCAATTCGGGATGCGGAAATCGGCCGCTTCAGAGCCGTTCCGGTCCGCCCCGACCGCCGTCGTCCCGGCCGTCGTGCCGATCCTGGCCGTGGTCCCTGTCGCCGCCCATCATGCCGCGCTCGAAGCCGCGGTGGCGCCAGCCTCGGCCAAACCGACCTTCCATACGCGTCAGAATGGCGAGGCGGCGCTTCTGCCCGTCATCGAGCGTCTTGTAGAGCGGGTCGGCGGCATCCGCGATCTTCTTCAGCGCCACGGCCGAACTCGCCATGTTGTCGGCGCGCTCACGCAAGCGCGCTACCGGATCGGCTGGCTGCGGCTGGTCCTGCAGGTCATTCTGCCGTGCCTCCATCCGCGCGTTGGCGCGTTCCAAACGCAGCTTCGCGAAATCGCGCACCGCGCTTTCCACCGGCGGCCACAACTTTTCCTGGTCGGCGTTGAGCTTCAACCCGGCATGGACGGCGGCAATCCGCGCGTCGGTAAAGGCGGCGCGATCCTCGGCACTGAGCCGCATGTGCCGCATGTGCTCGTGAAACCACGGACGATGCTGCGCATAGACGGCGGTCGAACCGGCGATGGCAAGAGCCGCAATCCCGGCAATGGCGAAGTTCTTCATGTGGGCCTCCTCTGAAGGTACCCGCGAAGATGAGCACGCCAGGCTGCGCAATCAACTTACGTTTTCGAAATACTGGCGTGTCTTACAAAAATGTAATCCGCGTCAAATCATTCCCAAAGCCCGCGGGAGCCATAGCGATATCTCCGGGACGTAGGTGATAAGGCCCAGGAATACCAGCATCGCGCACAGCCATGGCAACACCGCTATCGTGATTTCGCTGATGCCCATCTTTGCGATGCCGCTGGCAATATAGAGATTGAGACCGACCGGCGGATGGCACAGCCCCACCTCTGTATTTACGATCATGAAGATCCCGAGGTGAACCGGATTGATGCCGATCCTGGTCGCGAGCGGAAACAGGATCGGCGCCATGATCAGCAGGATCGACGACGGGTCCATCACGTTTCCAGCCGCCAGCAATAGGATGTTCACCACCAGCAGGAACATCCACAGGCTGAAATTCTTGTCGATGATCCAGGCCGCCATTTCCTGCGGAATCTGTTCATGCGTCATCAGGAACGAGAACAGCACCGCGTTGGTGATGATGTAGAGCAACATCGAACTCATGCTCGCCGCCTGCAGCAGCACCTTGCCTACTTCGAGCAGCTTTAGCTCCTTGTAGACGAACACGGTGATGAAGAAGGCGTAGACCGCGGCAACGGCTGCGGCTTCCGTTGGCGTAAAGACGCCGCCATAGATGCCGCCGAGCACGATCACGATCAGCAGCAGTCCCCAGATACTTTCACGAAGCGCGGTCCATTGCTGACCTAAGGTGGCTCTGGGCATTCGCGGATAGTCGTTGCGCCAGGCGATGAACCAGGTCACGGCAGCGAGCATCGAGGCCAGGATCAGACCCGGCACGATTCCGGCCATGAACAGGGCGCCGATCGACGTGTTGGTGGAAACTCCGTACAGCACGAGGATGATCGAGGGTGGCACCAGGATGCCGAGCGCGCCGGAGGTCGAGATCACACCGACGCCGAAGCGGCGCGGATAGCCGTGTTCGACCATCGCCGGCATCATGATCGAGCCGATAGCGACCACGGTGGCGACGCTGGATCCGGAAATCGCGGCGAACATCGCGCACGCGGTCACCCCGGCGAGTCCGAGGCCGCCAGGCAGATGGCCGACCAGCGAGGTCGTGAATGCAATCATCCGACGCGCAACCCCTCCCCGCGTCAGGAAAGTGCCGGCCAGGATGAAAAACGGAATCGCCATAATCCCGAACTGGTCGAGGCCGGAAAACCACTTCAGCCCGACGCTCTCGATCGGCACCTCGGTCATCGTGAACAGGAATGTCAGCACCGTGAGGCCGA
>JAICIT010000351.1 GCA_025960445.1 Bradyrhizobium sp.
GCGGCCGGAAATGCCCAGGCGCGCGATCTCGTCAGCTACTTCGTCGGACAGGGCGTGGGCCTGATCGACAGCGTGAAATCCGCCGGCGCCGTGGTGCAGGAATTCAAGGAAGAATTTGTCGAGGCCGTAGAGCACATGAACGCGCTGGTGGCCGAGTAGAATTCCAGTTGGCGGCAGCACTCATTCGGAGGGCTCGCCTCACGTGCGTCTCGGAATGGGTTTGCTCCTCATGGTGAGGATGCGCACTTGCGCCGTCTCGAACCATGAAGCTACATCGCCAGCCTTCATCCTTCGAGACGCGGCAAGAAAGCCGCTCCTCAGGATGAGGTCGATTTACGTTTGAGAAAGTGAAATCGTTTGCAATGACAAACTCGAACTCCTCTGCCCCCGCCGATCGCGTTCCCGTCATCGTCGGCGCTGGCGAAATTACCGATCGGCCGGCGGATTTGAAATCGGGGCTCGAGCCGCTCGCCTTGCTCGAACAGGCGTTACAGCGCGCCGAGCAAGATAGCGGCGCCAAGTTGCTTGGAGAGATTCAGTCACTCGATGTCGTCAATTTCCTGAGCTGGCGCTACCGCGATCCGGAAATTCGCCTCTCGGAGCGCCTGGGGATCAAGCCGAAACACGCCTATTACGGTCCGGTCGGCGGCGAGAGCCCGGTTCGCTATCTGCACGAAGCAGCGCAACGCATCGCCCGCGGCGAATGCAGCGTTGCGGCAGTGTGCGGCGCCGAAGCGCAATCGACCGCTACGAAGGCAGAACGCGCCGGCGTCGAACTGCCGTGGACGCCATTCGCGCATGATGTACCAGAGCCGAAACGCGGCGCCGCGTTCCAGAAGCCGATCGCGGTCAAGCTCGGCGTGTTCCGGCCGGTTACGGTTTATCCGTTCTACGAGGCCGCAACCTCGGCGCATTGGGACCAGACCCCGCGCGAGGCTATGGCTGAGTCGGGCCGGTTGTGGTCGAGCTACTCGGATGTCGCCTCGCAAAATCCCAACGCGTGGCTGAAGCGGCGCTTCACGTCGGACGAAATCACCAACCCGACCTCCGACAATCGCTTGATCGCATGGCCGTACACCAAGTTGATGGTCGCCAACCCGATGGTCAACATGGGCGCGGCTCTCCTTATGACCAGTCTCGCCAAGGCGCAGGCTGCGGGAATTTCCGAAGATCGCCTGATCTACGTTTGGGGCGGCGCATCGGCGGAAGAGCAGCGCGATTATCTGATCCGCGACCAGTTCTTCCAAAGTCATCCGCAGAATGCCGTGCTCGGAGCGGTGATGGATCGCGTCGACGACGATGGCAAGGCATTCGACGCGATCGAGCTTTACAGTTGCTTTCCCTGCGTGCCGAAAATGGCGCGGCGAACCCTAGGATTAGGCCCCGACGTGCAGCCGACGGTCACCGGTGGGCTGACGTTCTTCGGCGCGCCGCTCAACACATATATGACCCACGCGGCCTGCGCGATGGTCCGCAAGCTGCGCGATGGCGCCAACCTCGGCCTGCTGTATGGGCAGGGCGGCTTTGTCACGAAACATCACGCGCTGGTGCTGTCGCGGAACGCGCCGAACGCGCCGCTGGCGCAGGACACCAGCGTGCAGGCCGAAGCGGACCGGCACCGCGGCACGGTGCCGGAGTTTGTGACCGATGCCGACGGCAAGGGTTCGGTCGAAAGCTTTACGGTGATTTATGGGCGCGACAATGTGGCCGAGCACGGCGTGGTGATGCTGCGCACATCGGCGAATGCGCGCGCACTGGCGCGGGTGCCCGCAGGCGACCGCCAGACGCTGGCGCATCTGTTGAATATGGACCGGACGCCGGTTGGATCGAAAGGCGATATCGTAAAAGCGGATGATGGCGTCCTGGAATGGCGGGCAGTCTAGCTCAAGCGCGGGATGCCTAAACCGCCTAGCCCTTCACATCCTGCTTTTCCGAAACGGTCGCGGGCTTTGCCTTGGAGCCGGCAACACGAACCTGATCGCCGTCGGCAAGCCCATCAGGCGGCGCGACGATCACGCGATCATCAGGTGAAATTCCCGATCCCAGTTCGATGTCACGGCCGAGATCGCGGGCGATCGTCACGGTCTTGAACAGTACCTTGTCGTCGGGACCAACCGTGGCGACGCGCAAGCCGCTCTGATTGAAGATCAGGGCGCTGGCGGGAATGTGCAGCGGCACGGTATCGCGCTGCAGGCTCATGCGGACATTGGCATAGCCGCCCGGCATCAGTTCGCCATTGGGATTATCGAGCGCAAGCTGCATCCTGGTGGTGCCCGAGCCGACATCGACGGATTGAGATGATGCCTCAACCGTGGCGTCAAACGTCCGGTTTGGATATTCCGGCATCGAAATGACAGCCTTGGCGCCGATCTTGATGGCGGGCACATAGCTCTGGGGAACGTTGACGTAGACCCGCAGCTTGCTGATATCCGAGATCACGAACATCGCGGGGCCGCTTCCGCCGCCCGCATTGATGAGGGCGCCGACATCGGTGTCGCGGGCTGTGACCACGCCATCGAACGGCGCGGTGATGTTCTTGTAACCCGCCAGCGCCTCCAGCCTCTCGACGTTCGCCTGACCCGATTTGACTGCCGCCTTCTTGTTCGAAAGATCGGCGGAGCGCTCGTCGATTTCCTGCATCGAAACGAAATTCGAAGCGATCAGCGATTTGCGGCGGTTCAGGGTCGCTTCCGAGAGTTTCGCGCTGGCCTCCTGGCTGGCAAGATCGGCGCGTGCCTGCAACAGCTGCTGGTCGAGATCGGGGGCTTCGATCTCCGCGATGACCTGACCGGCTTTGACCTTCGCGCCGATATCGGCGCTCCAGCTTTTCAGGTAACCGCTGACGCGGGCAAAAATCGGCGCGCGGTAATACGCCTCCAGTCGGCCCGGCAGGTCGATGGTCGCGTTGAGAACCTTGGCATCGGGCAATACCACGGCGACGGTCGCGATCGCCTGGTTGTCGGTCCACTCGCGCAGCTTGGCGCTGGAATCCTCGCGCGCCCGAATCCCGCTCACGACCGCAACCACCGCCACCAGCCCAGCCACAATTCCGAAGATGCCCAACTGCCGGCGCGAAACCGGCGAGTTTTGTTCAGTGGGCATGTGAGATCTCCGGGGCTGCGGATTTGGCGGCTTGCTTCTTGTGCACCATACTAAAAACCACGGGGACGAACATCAGGGTAGCCACGGTTGCGAAGATCAGGCCCCCGATGACGGCACGTCCGAGCGGGGCGTTCTGCTCGCCGCCCTCCCCGAGCGCCAGCGCCATCGGCGTCATCCCGATAATCATAGCAAGCGCGGTCATCAGTACCGGGCGGAAGCGTACGAAGCCGGCCTCGATCGCGGCGGCAACCGGATCGCCCAGCACTTCATAGCGCTCCCTGGCGAAGCTGATCACCAGCACGCTGTTGGCGGTGGCGACGCCCATGCACATGATCGCGCCGGTCAGCGCCGGAACCGATAGTGTGGTCTGTGTCGTGAACAGAATCCACACGATCCCGGCCAGCGCCGCCGGCAGTGCGGTGATGATCACGAACGGATCGGACCACGACTGAAAGTTCACCACGATCAAAAAGTAGATCAGCACGATCGCTGCCAGCAACCCGAACAGCAGTCCGGAAAACGCGCTGTTCATCGTCTGCACCTGTCCGAGCAGAACCACGGATGAGCCCTTTGGCAGCTCTTTCGAGGTCGCGGCAATCGCCTCTTTGACGTCAGCGGCTACCGCGCCGAGATCGCGCCCCTGCGGGGTCGCGTAGATCTGCACCATCGGTTGGATATCGTATTGCGAAACTACCGCACTCGAAGTCGAGCGCTTGATGTCGGCGATGCCACCCAGGATCGGCGGGATGCCAGCAGAGGCGGCCGTGATCGGAAGAGTCTCCAGCGCACCCAAGGAATCGATCTTGTACTGCGGCGTCTGCATCACGATCGAATAGGACACCCCGTTTGCCGGATTGAGATAGTAGGTCGGCGCGACCTGTCCGCTGCCGGCCAGATTGACGACGAGACTGTTGGTCACATCGCGTTCGGTCAAGCCGACATATTGGGCGCGCGTGCGGTCCACATCGATATCGAAGCTTGGATTGTTCGGTGATTGCTGAATCCGCGGGTCGGCAACGCCAGGTATCCGTCGAAC
>JAICIT010000352.1 GCA_025960445.1 Bradyrhizobium sp.
ATTGCCCTGACCGGTTTTGCGGCCATGCTAGCCGCTACAGCGATCTCGCTTGCGCCGCCCGCGCGCGCGCAGATCGGCAATATCTTTTCCGATCCGCCGCTGCGTCCGCCGGGTAATATTGTTCGCGGTAACCAGCAGCCCGATGATGACGAGGAAGTACCGGAGTTGCCGCGCGGCCGCTTGCTGCCGACACCGAATAGGCCGCTGCCGGGGCAGGGCGTGCCGCCGCCAGGTTCTGTGCAGTCGCAACCTCTGGCGCCGCCACCCGGCACCACGGTTATTCCGCAAAATGTCGCGCCGGGTATCGCCGTCAATCCTCCGCAGGTCGATCAGGGCGCAGCGCCGAATGCCAATCCACCGGGAGGGCGACAGGCCAAGACCGTCCCGCAGGCGCCGGCCACGCTGCAGCCGGGCGACGAAGTCGTGACCGAGCCGCCGGCCCAGAAGATCGTCAACAAGAAGGCAACCTTTTCGGGCCTGGACAAGATCACCGGGCGCATCATTACTTTTGACGAGGATATAGGCGAGACCGTTCAGTTCGGCGCGCTGCGGGTCAAGACCGATGCCTGTTACACCCGCCCGGCTACCGAAGCCGCTAACACCGACGCCTTTGTCGAGGTCGATGAGATCACGTTGCAGGGTGAGGTGAAGCGGATCTTTTCTGGTTGGATGTTTGCGGCGAGTCCCGGCCTGCACGGGGTCGAACATCCGATTTATGATATCTGGCTGAGCGACTGCAAAGTTCCTGATACGACTATCGTCAGCGCCGCGCCGGAACCGGTGAAGCCGTCACCGCCACCGCCCGCGCAGAAACGCGCGCAGCCGAAGCAGGCCCCGCGCCCGCCGGCGATCGTGCAGCAGCAGATCCAGCAGCCGCCGCCGCCTCAGCCGCAGCCACCCCCGCAGCAATCCGGTGGCCTTTTCGGGATATTCCGCTAACAGGCGAAGTTGGCGCTTAGCGACGCCCCGCAATGATCTCCAGCGCTTGCGCGCCGCTGATTGACCGATCAATCGCCAGTCGCCCGAAATCGGCGCCCCCCTTGATCGCCCTGTCGAGCAGCGCGGTATAACGCCGCCGAGAAATTTCGACCGCGCCGAAGCTGCGCAAATGCTCGGTCACATATTGGGTATCCAGCAGTTCGAAACCGCCCGCGATCAATCGCGCCACCAAATGCACGAGCGCCACCTTGGACGCGTCGCGTGTCTGATGAAACATGCTCTCGCCGAAAAACGCGCGCCCAAGGCTGACGCCGTAGAGGCCCCCGACGAGATCATTGTTCTGCCAGATCTCGACACTGTGAGCGTGTCCGAGTTCATGCAGCCCGACATAGAGATCGCGAATACGCTTGTTGATCCACGTGTCGTGTCGGCCCGGCTGCGGCGCGGCGCAGCCGGCGATAACTGCTTTGAAAGCGCTATCCACGGTGACGGCAAAGACATCGGAGCGTACCGTGCGCGCCAGCCGCGACGAGACGCGAAAACCATCGAGCGGAATGACGCCGCGCGTTTCCGGTTCGACCCAGAAAAGGGTCGGATCGTCGGCGCTCTCAGCCATTGGAAAAATGCCGCAGGCATAGGCGCGCAGCAGCACTTCAGGCGTAATCTCGGAAGAGGCGGAGTCGCGCGAGGCCATACAGGTCACGATAGCAGCATGGCGTACGTTGCGCCTAGCTCGCCGCTTCACACGCTGGCTTGGCCGCTGGCTTGCGAAGGAACCGGAGCACGATCCGGGTACCCGGGTGCGACGGATCGCGCTCCACACTTGCACCTAGCTTGGAGGCCATTGCCGTGACGATGCGTTGTCCCATGCCGGTGGATCGTGGGTCGATTTTGGCGTTGACGCCCACGCCATCGTCGGCAATCGACAGAACCAGGTCTTCGCCCTCGGCATGGAGATCGACGTGGATCGGACCGGCGCCATCTGGATAGGCGTATTTAACAGCGTTCATCACAAGTTCGTTGACCATGATGCCAATCGCGACGGCGCGGTCGGGGTCGATCTCGACCGGCTCGGCCTTTAGTGTCAGGCGCGACATCCGCTCGCCCTCGGCAGACCTGCGGAGATCCTCGAGCAACGCATCGAGATACTGATTCAGCAGCACGCTTTTCAGGTCATGCGTGGTGTAAAGGCGACGGTGGACCTGCGCCACGGCGGCGACCCGGCCCATCGCATTTGTGAGCGCTGCCTTGACGTCCTCCTGCGTGCTCGAATTGGCTTGCAGATGCAGTAGCGACGCAATGATCTGAAGACTGTTGCCGACGCGGTGATTGACTTCCCGCAACAGCACTTCACGCTCTGCGGCCAGCGCGGCATAGCGGTCGCGCGAAGCATGCACCTCGGCCAGGGCATCGTCGTGAGCTTTTCGAATTTGTGCCTGCCTTAGCGCGCCGTCGACAGCGACCTGCAGCAGGGGAATGAATTCACCCTGCACATCCTTAACCAGGTAATCGGCAGCGCCGGCCTTCAATGCGGTCACGGCGATACTGGAGTCTTGTGCGGCCGTGACGAATACCACCGGCGGCGCATCCGGGATTGCCATGATCTGCTTGAGGGTTTCCAGCCCGTCGACGCCCGGCATGTATTGATCGAGTGCAACCACGTCGATGCCTCCCTGGCGGAGGCGATCCAGTCCGACCTCGCCGCTTGCGGCATGGACAACATGGAAGCCGAGCCGTGTCAGCGCGCGATCGACCAGCCTGCCAAGCGCGTCGTCGTCGTCGATATACAGCAATGTGGGGATGGCATCGTTCATCGGGCGGCCGGAACCTGAATTACTGAAAAGAACAGGCCTAGCTGGCGAATGGCGTTGGCAAAGCTTTCGTAATTCACCGGCTTTGTGATGTAGACGTTGCAGCCGAGCTCATAGCATCGCTTGATTTCGTGCGAGTCATCTGCAGTGGTCAGCACCACGACCGGCGCACATTTGAGATACCGGCTTTCCTTGACCCGTCGCAAAATATCGATGCCGCTCATATCGGGCAAATTCAAGTCAAGCAGGATCAGCAGAGCCTCGCCCTTGTGATCCATTCCGGAGCCATCGCTGCCCAACAGGTAATTTATCGCGGCGGTACCACTGCCGAAAGGCACGATATCGTTGTTGACGCCAGACCTGCGGATATTTCGCTCGATCAAACGCGCGTGTCCTTCGTCGTCCTCGACCATGACGATGGTAACTGGCTTGCTCATGTACCTCGGTTCCGGTTACTGGCTGCCCACGTATTGGGCAGGGTTATCGTGAAGGTGGTGCCCTTGTTGAGTTCCGATTGCACCGACATGGTCCCGCCCAGCCGACGCACCAAAGCACGGACGTGGGCAAGTCCGATGCCCTGGCCAGGTTTATCCTGAGCGCCGGCGCGGCGGAAAAGATCAAATATCCGCTGGTGGTCCTTTGGATCAATGCCGCGCCCATTATCAATGATCTCGAAGATGGCAAAACCCAGTTTGGAGCGGCCGCGGATCGTGATCTCGCCGGGCACGCCCGGCTTCAGATATTTCAGCGCATTGTCGAGCATGTTTGAAAAAATCTGCTCCAACGCCAGCCGGTCGCTGACGATGTCCGGCAATGGTTCGACATGAATTTGGGCCTGAGCCTCGGTCGCCTGATGCGCCATCGTGGTGACAACGGCTTCGATCAGTTCACGGGCATCGATCCGCACCGGCTCGAACTCGCGGCGACCTTCCCGGGTAAGATTGAGAATGGCCGTGATCAGCCGATCCATCTTTGCGATCGAGGATTTGATGAATCCGAGCGCTTCGGAGAAATCACGCGAGAGCTGCTCGTCCTTGTCCTCGAGGACCGGCTCGCCATACGCGGCACCAGCCGGTGGCGCGGCAGACCCGGCGGCACTGAGGGTCGCTATGCGCTTGAAAATGTCCAGCCGCAATTCCTCAAGCTCGCTTGTAAAACCCATAATGTTGACCAGGGGCGAGCGCAAATCGTGACTGACGATGTAGGCGAAACGCTGGATTTCATTGTTGGCTTCGCGCAGATCGGCGGTGCGTTCATCGACCGTGGCCTCCAGATTGAGGTTGCTGTCACGCAATTGGGATTCCGCGGCGTCACGAGCGCGAGCCGAACGCCGCACAAGGAAGATCGAGATGCCCGCAAGCGCGATCACGAGCCCTGAGCC
>JAICIT010000353.1 GCA_025960445.1 Bradyrhizobium sp.
GAGCCGATTACAGCCCGCCTGATTGCGGACACTGCGCGCGCGGCCGGGGCTCATGTCTCCAACGTCGAAGCAGCGGGACGCGACGCGACGAGCATCGAAGCGGTTGTTGATACCGGTGCATGCGACCTGCTGATCACTATCGGCGGCAGCGGCGTCGGGCGTAGCGATGCGGCCATCACGGCGCTGACCGCGCGCGGAGCGGTCCTCACACATGGCATGGCGCTGCAGCCGGGTCGGACCGCCGCCGCAGGCAGGATCGCGAAGGTGCCGATGATAGCCTTGCCCGGTGCGCCCGATCAGGCGCTCTCGGTCTGGTGGACGCTGGTGCTCCCTACGCTGGATGCGTTGTCCGGGCTGTTGCCGCGAGAGCAGCAAATGCTGCCACTGGTGCGCAAGGTCGCCTCGAGCGTGGGAATAACCGAGCTCGCTCTGCTCGAAAAATCCGGGCAGGGATGGATGCCGATTGCGGTCGGCGCCTTGTCGCTCGAAGCGATCGCTCGCGCCGACGCATGGCTGGCCATACAAGCCGCGTCCGAAGGCTTTGCTGCAGGCGCGGTGGTCGGTGCTTATATGCTGCGAGAGTGATATGGCTCCGGCATGACGAACACGCCTTTGTTCAGGGATAGCGGCAATCTGGATCAGGACCAGTTCCTGACCATCCTGACGCGCGAAGAGGCACTCGAACGTTTCGAGGCCGCGTTATTTCCACGCGCGGTCGCAAGCGAGCGGATAGCGCTTTCCGAGGCGGTTGGCCGCGCATTAGCGAGAGACATCGTGGCGCCGATCGATGTGCCGCCGTTCGATCGTTCCAATGTCGACGGTTTCGCGGTGCGATCCGCTGATGTCGCGGCCGCCAATGAAGCCAGGCCGGTTCGGGCCAGGCTGAACGACGAAGTCATCACCTGTGGCACGGCGCCAAAGAAGCCCGTGCTTTCGGGAACGGCAACTTCGATCGCGACCGGCGGTCCGCTGCCCCGCGGCGCCGACGCGGTCGTGATGATCGAGCACACGCAACCCGTCGGACATAGCGCGATCGAAATCCGACGGGCTGCTTCGCCGGGACAATTCGTCTCCTATGCCGGTTCGGATATCGCGCGCGGCGAGGGATTGTTGCGCGCGGGCACTGTGATCGGATCGCGAGAGATCGGAATGTGCGCCGCGTGTGGCATCGCGGAGATTTCCGTCGCGCGGCGGCCGCGAGTTGGCGTGATCTCGACCGGCGATGAACTGGTGCAGCCGGGCAGCAAACTGGGGCCGGCGGAAATCTACGACAGCAATGGTGCGATCGTGACATCCGCGGTCAACGAGAACGGAGGCGAAGCAATCTTTTTCGGCGCCGTTGCCGACGATGAGGAAGAGCTCGAAGCCGCGATGCGCGGCGCGCTTCAATCCTGCGAGATGCTGATTTTGTCAGGCGGCACTTCAAAAGGCGCGGGCGATATCTCTCACCGCATCATCTCGCGGCTCGGAAAGCCCGGCATCATCGCGCATGGCGTCGCGCTCAAACCCGGCAAGCCGCTGTGCCTTGCGGTCTGTGACGGCAAGCCGATCGTGATCTTGCCGGGCTTTCCTACCTCGGCCATGTTCACCTTCCATGACATGATCGTACCGGTGCTGCGGCGCATGGCCGGCCTGCCGCCGCGCTCCGATTCGAAAGTCATCGCCAAAGTGCCGGTGCGGATCGCGTCCGAGCTTGGGCGCACTGAGTTCGTGATGGTGTCGCTGGTCGAAGGAGCGGATGGATTGATTGCTTATCCATCGGGCAAAGGCTCCGGCGCCATCACATCATTCGCTCAGGCGGATGGATTTTTGCGCATCGATGCGCTGGCCGATCAGATGCCGGCCGGAGCCGAGGCCGAGGTAACGCTGTTCACGCCCCATGTGCGAGTGCCGGATCTCGTCATTGTCGGCAGTCACTGCACCGGCCTCGATCTGGCGACCGCGCCGCTGGCGCGATCAGGCTTTTCGGTGCGGGCGATCGCCGTCGGCAGTCTCGGCGGTCTGGCGGCCGCGAAGCGCGGCGAATGCGATTTGGCGCCGATCCATTTGTTCGACCCCAACACGGAGACCTACAACACGCCGTTTCTTGGCGATGGACTCGAACTCGTGCCCGGCTGGCGACGAATGCAAGGCATCGTGTTTCGCAAAGGCGATGCACGGTTCGAGGGCTTGAACGCGGAAGCCGCCATGCGCGCGGCGCTGGCCGATTCTGCGTGCATCATGGTCAATCGCAATCAGGGCGCCGGCACCCGCATCTTGATCGATCGCCTGCTCGGCGACGCACGACCCGACGGCTACTGGAACCAGCCTAAGTCACACAACGCCGTCGCCGCAGCGATCGCGCAGCAGCGCGCCGACTGGGGCGTGACCATTGCACCGGTCGCACGCGACGCCGGCCTCGGCTTCATTCCGCTCGCGGAAGAGCATTATGATTTCGCCCTGGTCAAGGCCCGGAAGACTCGGCCCGCGGTACAGGCGTTTCTGCAGGGATTGGCCTCGGAAGAAACGCGCGCAGCGCTCGAGCAGGCGGGGTTCAGGAAAGCCTAGCTGCTGAAGCATCACCGTCGGCGTCCAGAGTGGCCAGTCGCTCCGCCTCCACGATATCATCGAGCGTATTGGCATTAAAGAACGGGTCGAGCGGCTCGGTCGGCCAGGACACGGTGGCGAGCTTGTAACGCGCCGTCCATCGATCGATTTTCCTGATATCTTCGACCACGAGCGCGTGGCGAAGCTCGTCACGCAGCCCCACGCTCCACAATCCGATTACCGGATGCGACTGTCCACCGGACGCTGCGACCGCGAGTTGAGAGCCATGTTGTGCCCGCGCGCGGTGCAAACGCGCCACCAGATCGCGCGGCAGGAACGGGCAGTCGGCGGCGGCGCTCAGCATCCATGACACATCAGGCCGATGAGCAGCCAACCAGTCGAGTCCCGCGAGAATGCCTGCAAGCGGTCCCGGAAAATTCTCGATGCTGTCGGCGATCACCGGCAAGCCAAAACTGGCAAAGCGGGTAGCGTCACCGTTGGCATTGAGAACGAGCCCGGCGCATTGCGGCTTCAACCGCGCAATCACGCGATCGAGAATGGTGCGGCCGCCGATCTGCCGCATCGGCTTGTCGCCGCCGCCCATCCGCCGGGCCAGCCCGCCAGCAAGCAGCAGGCCGGGAATAGCCGGCGTTTCAGCCGTCATTGTCGGCGCCCTTGCGCTGGTGGCGCGCGGATTCCTCTTCAACGAACGCGAGGTTCTGGTCATAGACGATGCGATCCTGGCCAGAAAGCGCGATGAAGCGCTTTCCCCGCGCGCGTCCGACCAGCGTCAGCCCGACTTGCCGCGCCAAGTCCACCCCCCAGGCGGTAAAGCCCGAACGCGACACCAGGATCGGAATTCCCATCCGGACGGTCTTGATCACCATTTCGGAGGTCAGTCGCCCCGTCGTGTAAAGGATCTTGTCGCCAGTCTCGACGCCGTGGCGATAGATCCAGCCGGCGATCTTGTCGACCGCGTTGTGGCGGCCGACGTCTTCGGTGTAGCAGAGCGGCGTGCCCTCTTTGCACAGCACGCAGCCATGAATCGCCCCGGCTTCGAGATAGAGCGAGGGCATGGTGTTGATGGTGCGCGTCATCTGGTACAGCCAGGAAGTACGCAGCACGGACTTCGGCAGCGTGACGTTTTCCACCGCGTCCAGCAGATCGCCGAACGCCGTGCCCTGGGCGCAGCCCGAGGTCTGCGTGCGCTTCTTCAATTTCTGTTCGAAATTGGTGTGGTGTTCGGTGCGCACCACCACGACCTGCAGATCGTCGTCATATTCCACCTCGGTGACGACATCGTCATATTTCAGCATGTTCTGATTGAGTAGATAACCGAGCGCGAGATATTCCGGATAGTCGCCGATCGTCATCATGGTGACGATCTCCTGCGCATTCAGATAAAGGGTGAGTGGGCGCTCAACCGGAACGCTAATTTTGACTGCTGCGCCGGCCTGATCCGTCCCGGTGACGGATTCAGTCAGCCGCGGATCGTGCGGATCCGGAAGGATCAGAGGGACGGGCGCTTTATCGATCTTCATCATAATTCGCAGCTAGCATGACATCTTCTTCATCCC